>JAZNRH010000043.1:0-3600 GCA_045590615.1 Eubacteriales bacterium | reverse complement strand
AGCTGGTGACAACGTTGGTCTTCTTCTCCGTGGTATCCAGAAGAACGAGATTGAAAGAGGACAGGTTCTTGCTAAGCCCGGTTCAATCAATCCTCACACTTCATTCGTAGGACAGGTTTACGTTCTTACTGAGAAGGAAGGCGGACGTCATAAGCCCTTCTTCACAAACTACAGACCTCAGTTCTACTTCAGAACTACAGACGTTACAGGCGTTATCACTCTTCCTGATGGCGTTGAAATTGCAACCCTGGCGATAACGTAGATATGAACGTTGAGCTCATCACTCCTATCGCTATTGAAAAGGGTCTTCGTTTTGCTATCCGTGAGGGTGGTAGAACAGTTGGTTCAGGCGTTGTTTCTGAAATCAAGGCTTAAGTAATTAGCTAATAAAAGGCTCACTCCAAATGGGGTGAGCCTTTTTGAAAATTAATAATAGAGGGTAAAATGAATATTACAGGTAAAATAATTGACTTTCTTGGAGACAGTATAACAGAAGGAACGGGAGTATCTGACAAGGAAAACCGTTACGA
The DNA here is from genome assembly GCA_045590615.1 of Eubacteriales bacterium. GTDB lineage: Bacteria > Bacillota > Clostridia > Oscillospirales > SIG627 > RGIG6353. Next base: position 3,070 of record JAZNRH010000043.1, on the reverse strand, counting down.
TATGAGACTAAAAAAGGAGTTTTCACTAAAAGAAATTCACAACTATGGTATAGGTGGCACGAGACTTGCTCATCAGATAAAGCCAAGCGCTAAGCCAAGATACGACCTTTGTTTTTGTGGAAGAGCATATAATCTCGACCCTGACGCAGATATAATTGTAGTCTACGGAGGAGTAAACGATTATCTGCACGGTGACGCGCCTTTCGGTACAATGGAGGACAAAACTCCGTCTACGTTTTGTGGCGCAGTGTATTTTTTGATGAATTTTATAAAGACTACCTATAGAGATAAAGTAATAATTTTTATGACGCCGGCTCATTGCTACTATAACGATACGAGCGATGCCGAGGTGTCACGTAACCTTAATAAGCAACCGGACGCAAAGCCTCTTCAGGCATACGTTGACGTAATCAAGGCAAGGGGAGAAGAGCTTGAAATTCCTGTGCTTGATTTGATGCAGAATTTGGGCATCGACCCTAATAATAAAGAAGAACGAGAAAAATATACTATTGACGGACTTCACTTTAATGATGATGGACATAAATTTATAGCAAAAGCCCTTGGAGAATTTTTAACGGGTATATAGTATTTACGAGGTATAAATATGCGTGAGAATTATACAATGCTATGTGACTTTTATGAGTTGACTATGGCAAACGGATATTTTGAATCAGGAAAGAAGGACGAAATAGTATATTTCGATGCCTTTTTCAGAAACATTCCCGACGGGGGAGGTTTTGCTATATTTGCAGGACTTGAACAGTTGATTGAATATATAGAGAATATCCATTTCACAAAAGAGGATATAGATTATCTTCGTTCAAAAAACTGTTTTTCGGAGGGCTTTTTAGAATATCTCAAGGATTTTAAGTTTACGGGTGATATATACGCTGTACCCGAGGGCACTCCTATTTTTCCGGGCGAGCCTATAATTACAGTAAGGGCAAGCGCAATACAAGCTCAGTTTATAGAAACTTATCTTCTTCTTGCAATAAATCATCAGTCCTTGATAGCAACAAAGGCAAACAGAATTGTAAGGGCAGCGCAGGGCAGACCCGTAGCAGAGTTCGGCTCGAGAAGAGCTCAGGGAGCAAATGGTGCAATACTTGGCGCAAGAGCAGCATATATAGGTGGCTGTGCCGCAACTGCCTGTACAATATCTGACAAGGAATATGGAGTACCTGCAACGGGCACGATGGCTCACTCGTGGGTGCAGATGTTTGATAGCGAGTACGAGGCGTTCAAAACGTATTGTGAGCTTTATCCCAACAATGCAACCCTTCTCGTTGATACCTACGACGTTCTTCACAGTGGTGTGCCAAACGCAATAAAAGCCTTCAAGGAAGTGCTTTTACCTCGGGGGATTACGAGGTGTGGAATAAGACTTGACTCGGGAGATATATCCTATCTTACAACGAAGGCAAGAAGAATGCTTGACGATGCAGGTCTTAAGGACTGCAAAATCGTCGTTTCAAATTCACTCGACGAAACTATTATAAGAGACATCATTACTCAGGGGGCGCAGGTTGATTCCTTTGGAGTTGGCGAAAGACTTATAACGGCTAAATCCGACCCTGTTTTCGGTGGAGTATACAAGCTTGCTGCAATTGAGAAGGACGGCGTAGTTGTTCCGAGAATTAAAATAAGCGAGAATACGGGTAAAATTACCAATCCTCACTATAAAAAGCTTTATCGTATTTTTGCTAAGGATACAGGCAAGGCAATTGCCGACCTTATGTGCGTTTATGACGAAAAGCTTGATGAGAGCAAGCCTCTTGATCTCTTTGATCCCATTGACACGTGGAAGCATAAACTTGTTACCGATTACGTGGCAAAGGAGCTTCAGGTAACTGTTTATAAGAACGGAAAGTGCGTTTATGAAAAACCGTCTCTTGACGAGATTAAAAAGTATTGCTCAGAGCAAATCGACTTGCTTTGGGAAGAGGTCAGACGCTTTGAAAACCCCCATCGTTATTACGTGGACTTGTCAGAAAAACTGTGGAATATAAAGCATAACTTATTAAAAGAGAAAATCAGGCTGTGAAAGTCACAGCCTGATTTTTTATTACGTAGGAAATTGCATCGCAATTGTGAGTAACATAAAAGTCTACCTTGAAAAGTGTGAGCGTGGGCGAACTTTATGATTAGTTGCCGGAGGCGAGTTTTTTATCATATAGGAAATTGCTTTGAATTAACCTCGCCGTTTTGCCTTGCTTTAGTTAGAAAAAGTAAGGATAGGCGAGATTCGCCAGCGACGGCTCGTCGCTTTTTTATTATATAGGAAATTGCATGGCAATTTGCATATAACAAATAAAGTCTACCTATTAAAATCGTGAGCGTCAGCGAACATCAGTTGCCGAAGGCGACTTTTTTATATAATGCTTTTCAGATATTCAAATCCCGAAACGATTGCTGGAATACATTCTTCCATACCTTCGAATTCAAGCGAAACGTATCCGTCGTAGCCAGCCTTTTTAAGCGCATTGATACAGCTTTTAACGGGAACGCAGCCGTGACCGACAACCGTTCCTCTGAGGTAGTTACCACCAACTGTAGTAATAGTAAAACCATTTGGCATAGTACACTCACCCGACTTGAACAAAAAGTCCTTGGCATGAACGTGGAAGGTATAGGGGGCTGCTATTCCTACAGAAGTAACGGGGTCGGAATCTGCGCAGAGAAAGTTTCCAATGTCACAAAGCCAGCCGTAGTTTTCGTTATCAACAGAAAGAATGAGCTCTTCCACTCTTTCGGGCTTTTGGAAAACATAGCCGTGATTTTCGGTGCAGGTCTTTATGCCGAGTGACTTTGCATATTCTGTCACCCTGCGAATATGAGGGGTCATATCCTTAATGGCGTCACGGTATGAATAAGTATGCTTTTCGGGTAATGAATAGCAGACGTCGTGTCTCATGAGAGGAGCGCCGAGCGCCTTTGCGACGTCAACGCAGGAGCATATTCTCTTTACCTCTGCTTCTATATCGTCTGCAAGAAAATTTGCTCCAACGGTGTAGGCGACGATTTCAAGACCAATTTTATCACAATGCTCTCTGATTTCCTCTGCTAACTC
>JAZNRH010000042.1:0-49949 GCA_045590615.1 Eubacteriales bacterium | reverse complement strand
TTGTTGGCTATAAAATGGAAGGACTTGAACCACATGGAGGGACAAAGCGTGAAGAAAAGTGTCCGGTGACCACTTTTTAGCTTTCTGTCCGAGGGCTATGCCCGAGGAGAGAGCAGAGCGTTGCTCTGCGTCAAGTCCTGTCAGGTGCACCAGAAAAAAGCATCAATCTTGATACAAGATTGATGCTTTTTTCAACGAAATAAATCCTTTCAGGATTTGTGAAATGCCCTTTGGGCGTGAAATATTGCTTTGCAATGTGAAATACGCCTTGCGGCGTGTGAATTTATTTTATTTCACAGAAAGCGACAGCTTTCTATTTCACAATTTACGAAGTAAATTATTTCACATCAACGAAGTTGATATTTCACTCTAAACTTTTCTTAAAGTAAAATGCACCGTTTTTTTCAATCGTATTAAAATTGACCGTTAGTGCCAAAAAAAAGATACCCAAGGGGTATCTTTTTTTGTTGGCTATAAAATGTAAGGACTTGAACCTCATGGAGGGACAAAGCGTGAAGAAAAGTGTCCGGTGGACACTTTTTAGCTTTGTGTCCGAGAGCTGTGCCCGAGGAGAGAGCAGAGCTTTGCTTTATCGTCTCCTTTTTGCTTTGCAAAATATAATCAGGAACAAAGATATGACAGTCAAACACCAAATAATAAAGCTAATATTAGCAATTGACAAATACGCAACATTATGCTTTATAAAAAAGCAAAGCCTTCTGATATGCAAAACCGTATCGTTAATTGCGGGAAGACCAAAAAGCGTAGTAAAAAGCAAGCCTCCTATTGATATAACATTCTTTAACTGTAACGTTCTTTTCGCCTGCTCCTCTTCGAGAATGCTGTCAAGTGCTTTCATTCTCTCTTCGGTGTTTTCAATATCCAAAAAATAGCGCATACCCTGTGAAAATTTATCGGTCAATTCTCTTACGCTTCCGTACACTCCGTTTTGCAGGTTAGAAATAAACAGCTTGTTGTTATTGAACTCTTTCTTAACCTGACTTGGACTTTTATTCAAAACGCCTTTTTGTTCAAAAGTATAGCCGTCGTTTATATTCTTCAACAAAAGTATAATAATGGCGAACTCTGCGTTTCTTCGAAGATCTGCGATAACCTTATTGTAACTGAAGGCTTCGTCAACATTTTCCTTAACGAATGCCAGTACCGAATTATCGACAAATGAAATGCATTTACCCATACTGCTCAGTACATACCCAACGCCATTAAAAAAATAGCTGTTTTTATTAATATGCTCCTCGGCCTCATTGATATACGAAACGCCCTTTCTCTCCTGAATAGGCGCAAGCGAAATTTTATAAAGCTCTTCCTTGAGATTATCCGGCATTTCCTTAATATTGTCGACCATATCCGAATGTTTTGCAAGTAAAATATTAACGATTTTTTTGAAACAAAAAATGTCGCTCGCTTCGGTTATCTGCACCAAAAATCTACAATAACAATCCTGAAACGCAGAAATAGATACGTCTTGCGACAAGGAGGGCAACCCATATAAAACCCTTGCGCTTTTAATATAGCCATCTACATCGTTTTCTTTTAAGCTTTGCGCGTCAAGATTGTCAATAGGAAGAGTCAATCTGAGAACAGCAAACTTGTTTTCAAAAATATAAAGCATTGCTCTCAATACGTCTTCTTCGTCATTTTTAAGCTTTATTTTAATAGGTGGAAGTATAAATCTGTTTTGAGAATTCACGTAGCTTTTACCATATATCCTCTTGCTGTAATCAAAATCAAAGTTGCTTTCTTCCGACATATATGAATAGCAATCTTTTACATATGTACGAGGAGTTAAAAACAACTTATTGCCCTCAACGTCAAATTCAATGCCGGAGAGCTCTCCTTCAAGCTCTGTGTTTTCGCCGATTTTTTCAATCTCCTCAAGATTATTATTTTTCTTTATACGTAGGTCGCTTAATTCATATTCTTTTATCAATTCCTCTGCCTGCTTTTGAAAAATTGCATCAACACGAAGGTTGTATTTTACAAGCTCGTCGTCAAGCTTTTTAGCCACTTTATCACAAAGCATATAATAGTTATGCTTAGTTGTTATTTTCAAGCCGTAATAAAAATCTATTGCACCATTGTGTATAACGTTCATATTTTCCCTCCAAAAAACTATCGCAGACGGTTTGTCTGCGATAATTTGTTTTATTCTTTTATAGCAATACCAAGCTCATCAAGAGACTTCTGAGGAACCTCCGACGGACATTGAGTCATAAGCTCGGATGCGTTCTGCACCTTGGGGAATGCAATCACGTCACGGATTGCATCAAGACCGAGCATAAGGCTGACAAGTCTGTCAAGTCCGAAAGCAAGTCCTGCGTGAGGTGGTGCACCATACTTAAAGGCTTCGAGAAGGAAGCCGAATTTTGCCTCTGCGTCCTCTTTGGTAAGACCAAGTGCCTCAAAAACGGTTGCCTGAAGGTCCTGACGATGAATTCTCACCGAGCCACCACCAAGCTCTGTTCCGTTGAGTACAATGTCATAAGCTCTTGCAAACACCTTCTCGGGCGCTGTAGTAAGATACTGAATATCCTCTTCTCTCGGTGCTGTGAAGGGATGGTGCATTGCTACGTATCTTTCGTCCTCTTCCGAGTACTCGAACATTGGGAAGTCGGTTACCCAAAGGAAGTTGAAGTCGTTTTTGTTTCTGAGACCGAGCTTGCCTGCAACCTCGCATCTGAGTGCGCCAAGCGCATCAAACACAACCTTATTCTTGGTATCGGCTACCACGAGCAAGAGGTCACCCTCTTCAAAGCCCGTAAGTCCGTATACCGAGCGCACCTCTTCTTCCGAAAGGAACTTTGCAAACGACGACGAAAGCTCGTCTGCCCACTTGGACCAAGCAAGTCCCTTGGCACGATAGGTCTTTACAAAATCGGTGAGCTTATCAATTTCCTTGCGTGAAAACTTATCTGCTCCACCCTTGATATTAATCGCTCTTACAGAGCCACCCTCTGCAATCGCCGAAGCAAATACCTTGAATTCGGTATCCTTCAAAACACTCGAAATATCGCAGATTTCAAAGCCGAAGCGAAGGTCGGGCTTATCTGAGCCGTAACGGTTCATAGCTTCGGTCCAGGTCATTCTCTTGAGAGGAAGCTCAACGTCAACGTCAAGAACCTTCTTGAACAAAGTTGCGATAAAGCCCTCAACCATTGTCATAATATCGTTTTCGTCAACGAAAGACATTTCAAGGTCAATCTGTGTGAACTCGGGCTGTCTGTCGGCTCTGAGGTCCTCGTCTCTGAAACACTTTGCAATCTGGATATATCTGTCAAATCCGGAAAGCATCAAAATCTGTTTATAGAGCTGTGGCGATTGAGGAAGCGCATAGAAGGAGCCGGGGTGTACTCGGCTTGGCACGAGGTAATCGCGCGCGCCCTCAGGAGTTGACTTAATCAAGACGGGGGTTTCTATTTCAATAAATCCGTTATCCTCGAAGTATTCTCTTGCGTGTCTTGCCACCTTGGAACGAACAAGCATATTGCGCTGAAGCGGCTGACGGCGAAGGTCGAGGTATCTGTACTTGAGTCTCAGCTCTTCCTTTACATCGGTTTCGTCCTTGATTTCAAAGGGAGGAGTCTGAGATGCCGAAAGTACCTCAAGCTTATCAACGAAAAGCTCAACTGCACCGGTAGGCATATTAGGGTTAACTGCACCCTCTCCTCTGTGACGGATAACGCCCTCTGCAGCTAAAACGAATTCTGCTCTTGCCGAGAAAGCCGTATCAAAAACTGCCTTGTCGGTGGTATCGTCAAATGCCAGCTGAATTATACCCGTTCTATCGCGAAGGTCGATAAAAATAAGTGTGCCAAGGTCTCTCTGCTTCTGTACCCAGCCACAAACCTTTGCTCTCGTGCCAACGTCAGCCTCGCTGAACTCGGCACAGTATTTGGTTCTATACATTGTAAAAACTCCTTTAGTTTCAAATTTATTTTACAAGCTCTGCAATTTTTTCAATCTCATTCAGATTAAGCTCTGCGCTTTCACCCGTTTGCATATTCTTGAAAACAGCCTTACCCTCTTCAAGCTCGCTGTCGCCAAGCACAACCGAATATTTTGCGCAGGTCTTATCTGCATATTTCATCTGCGCCTTAAGACTTCTGCCAACCTGATCAAAGGTTGCGTTAATGCCAAACTTCTTGAGCGCAAGAGACATCTCAAAGCTCTTAAGTCTCGCCTTATCGCCCATAGATGCAATGTAAAGAGACGGTTTATTTGAAAGCTCGGGGAGATTTCCCTTCGCCTTGAGCGCAAGCATTACACGGGTAAGCCCCATTGCAAAGCCGATACCGGGAAGGTGAGGGCCTCCAAGCTCCTCTACCAAGCCGTCGTATCTTCCACCACCACAAATCGTACTCTTTGAACCGATATCCTCAGAAATAAACTCGAACACCGTTCTCTGATAGTAGTCAAGTCCCCTTACTATTTTGGGATTGACAGTATATTTTATTCCGGCAGTATCAAGATAAAGCTTGAGCTCATCCATATGAGCCTTGCAGTCAGGACAAAGATAATCTATTGTCTTTGGTGCTTTCTCTGCAATTTCAGAACATATCGGGCTCTTGCAATCAAGTATACGCAAGGGGTTTTTGTTAAGTCTGTCAAGGCAGGTATCACAAAGGCTGTCCTTATATGATGCAAAGTAATCGTGAAGCGCTTTATGATACTTGGGTCGACAATGACGACAACCGATTGAGTTTATTTCAAGGCTCACGTTGAGTCCTAAGTTCTTGAATATATCGTATCCGAGCGAAATTACGTTTGCGTCGGCAGCAGGATTCTGTGCACCGAACTGCTCAACGCCAAACTGATAAAATTCTCTCGACCTTCCTGCCTCGGGCTTCTCGTAACGGAAGCAGGAAACAAGATAGTACAGAGGAAGAGGCATTGCACCTGTTGCAAGTGAGTTTTCTATAACGCTTCTTACAACGCCTGCCGTTCCCTCGGGGCGAAGAGTTATGCTTCTACGGTCGTTGTCCTCAAAGGAGTACATCTCCTTTTGAACAACGTCACTCGTCTCGCCAACTCCTCTTTTATAAAGCTCGCTGGACTCAAAGGTGGGTATTCTGATTTCGCTATACCCGTAGAGCGCAGCCGTTTCTCTCATTATTTTTTCAACCCATTGCCATAATTCACTCTCACCCGGAAGTATGTCAATAGTACCTCTTTGCTTTTGTATCATTATTTACCTCTTTAACAAACGCAATACCGCAAACGCTTGCGGTATGCGAAATTATTATTTAATAAGCATTCTCCAATCAAGGTCTCCTCTTTCAAGAGCCATAATCAAAGCCTCTGCCGTTGCAATGTTAGTTGCGTAGGGCACGTTATACGAGTCGCAGAGGTGCAAAATTTCCTCCTCGGCGCTATGGTCGGAAAAACCGTCGTCGTCTCTGTCCCTGAAATAAAGCAATAAATCTATCTCGTTATAGGATACCTTGGCGGCAACCTGCTGCATTCCACCGTGCTCTGCCATAAGCAAAGGCTCTATTTCAAGTCCTGTCAGGTCCTGAATGTTAGTGCCCAAGCTACCCGTTGCGCAAAGCTGATGTCTGCTAAGCACTCCGCAATAGGCAATACAAAACTGTGTCATCAATTCTTTTTTCTTCTCGTGAGCCATAATAGCAATCTGCATAGACGGTATCCTTTCTTTTTTAGTATAATTTCAATCGATGGCGTCTGGGAACCGTACCCTCAAACAAAGTCACAGCCTCGCCCGTAAGACGCCTTGCAATATTGTTTATTGCAACACCTGCAACCGAGCGCTTGTCCTGAATGAGCGTTTTGCCCGACGACAAAAGTCCCTCTACCCTCTTGTCAAAGGGAACTACTCCCAAAAGAGTAACCGAGGAATGCTCTATCATATCTGTAACGCTGACAAATCCGTTCTTGCCTGCGCCCTCCGAAACAAACGAATTTATAACGAGTCTTATAACCTCGTCACCCGTTTTATAAAGAGTCGAGCCAAGCTTACCGGCAGCTCTGAGAGAGGCAATGTTCTGCGTGCAGACAATAAGAACCTCGTCCACCTCACCACTGTCGCTCACCATATCAAGCAATCTTCCCGTTCCGGCAGCCATATCAAGAATAACGAAGTCGTACTCCTTCCTGACAGCCTTGAGAAAGCCGGTGAGCAGCTTATCGGTCAGCGAGGTATCATAGGTGCAGTCAACGTTCATGGGGGCAGAAAGGAAAAACAGATTTTTATCTCTGCTATCGTTTTCGACAGCCACACCAAGAGACGCCTTGCCCGTCATAACGTCCCAACAGCTTGGCGAGGTTGAGCCCTCGTGTCCCATAGCTATATCAAGACTCCTCACGCCGAAATCCATATCGATGGCAAGCGTTTTATTCCCAAGCCTTGCAAGAGCATGGGACAAAGTGGCAGAAATAGTAGTCTTTCCAACTCCCCCCTTCAGGGAGGCAATCATTACAATTTTCCCCATGCTTCTCACCTCTTTATAAAATAATATCATATTTGTTGTCAAAAATCAAGTAATTGTATTAAACTTTTATCACCTAACCACAAAAGAATTAGCCGTTTTTTTCAACAATTTAACGTTTTTGCCAAAAACAGTCCCTTCACAAAGAGCTTTCGGACGCTATGATTTACGAATTGTTCACTCTTTGTACTTGAAGTTTTTGTTCGCATCTGTTAAAATAACAATGAAAATGTAGCTACACCAGCTTTTGTCGGAGGAAAAATGAAATACCTGTCTCAGAAAAAAACACTTGCAATTTTTATACTGTCTTTCGTAGTATTGGGTGGATTGTATCTTCTTCCGATACTCCTCGAAAATATGCTCCTGCAAAAGATTATTACCATATCCTATTTAGTGCTTGGCACGGCAATAGGAGTCTTGTTCTTCCTCGTAAACGGAGCTTCTACTGCAATTATCGACGGAGAATATGAAAAAAACTTCTATGCTCAGATAAAAAAAGGAACAGCCACAGACGAGGGCGAAAACCTGCATTGGAATCCTCTTGGGCTGTCTCTTGCAAGGCGCATTTATTATTCCAAAATTCTGCTCTGCCTGCTTTTCCCCATTCTCGTAATGTTCTTTTTGGAATATATTGCATTGCTCATATCACATTTGACCTGATTATAAGATTAAAATGCATGGCAAGAAATTGAAAAAATCAATTTCTTGCCTGTTTTCTTAAAGCATACGGGCTATAATAAACAAAAAATTTGTTTTTTTCCTGCAAAAGCACTTGTATAATAATGAAAAATATGGTATATTAATTGTATATTTTTGAAAAAAGGAAGCGAAACGATAAATGAAAAAAATTGCGATAGTGGGATACGGAAACCTTGGCAAGGGAGTAGAAGCCGCCCTCAAGAACAGAAACGATATGGAGCTTGTTGCCGTTGTGACAAGACGCTCCCCCGAAACACTCAAAACGAAAACGGGTGTCAGGGCTGTAGCTATGAGTGACATTCTCTCTTTGAAAAACAAGGTTGACGCAATGATCATATGTGCCGGCTCGGCAACCGACCTGCCCGAAATGACCCCTGAATTAGCCAGAAATTTCAACGTAATAGATTCGTTTGACACCCACGCAAAAATCCCCGAGCACTTTGCAAACGTTGACAAGTCTGCCCGAGAGGGTGGAAATATTGCAATGATTTCTGTAGGCTGGGACCCCGGTATGTTCTCGGTCAACAGACTTTACTCGCTTTCGATTTTGCCCGACGGCAAGGACTATACCTTCTGGGGCAGAGGAGTAAGTCAGGGACACTCGGACGCTATCAGAAGAATTGAAGGCGTCATAGATGCAAGACAGTACACAGTGCCGATTGACAGCGCTGTTGAGCGTGTAAGAAAGGGTGAAATGCCCGAGCTTTCAACGAGCGAAAAGCATCTCAGAGAATGCTGGGTGGTAGCCGAAGAAGGTGCCGACCTTGACAGAATAGAAAAAGAAATCAAAACAATGCCCAACTACTTTGCCGACTATACCACAACGGTTAACTTCATAACAAAGGAAGAGCTTGAACGAGACCACAAGGGACTCCCACACGGTGGCAGAGTTATAACGACGGGCAAAACGGGACTTGAGCTTGAAAACGAGCATACCATCGAGTATTCACTCAGCCTTGGCTCAAACCCCGAATTTACAGCGAGCGTAATCGTTGCTTACACAGGCGCAATGCTCAGAATGAAAGAGCGAGGAGAGGTCGGCTGTAAAACGGTCTTTGACGTAACTCCTGCAGAGCTTTCCGGACTTTCAAGTGAAGAAATGCTCGCACATATGCTTTAATACGAGGAAATATAATGATAGCAAAAAATTTAGGAATAAACGAGCTGGGACACCTTACCTTTGCAGGCATGGACACAACCGAGCTGGCAAAGGAATACGGAACGCCCCTTTATCTGATTGACAAAAACGGAATAATTGAACGTGCAAAGGAATATATGTCGGCAGTTGAAAGAGAGCTTGGCGAAGGCTCACACCCCTGCTTTGCAGGCAAGGCGCTGTGCTACACCGATTTATATCGCACGCTTGAAAAAATAGGAATGTGGATCGACGTCGTTTCGCCGGGCGAATTCTATACAGCGAAAAAGGCAGGCTTCAACCTTTCACGTGCAATGTTTCACGGAAACAACAAGACCGACGGCGATATAAGAATGGCTCTCGATTTGGGAGTCGGAAGATTTGTTTCGGACTCTGCCGACGAAATTGAGGCAATAGACAGAATTGCAGGAGAAATGGGCAAAAAGCCTCTCGTGCTCCTTCGGCTTACTCCGGGTATTGACCCTCATACACACAAGTCAATCAATACCGGAACAATCGACTCAAAGTTCGGTGTTGCAATAGAAACGGGCGATGCCGAAAAGCTCGTGAAAATCGCACTTGAAAAGAAAAATCTGACCCTTACGGGCTTTCACTGTCATATCGGTTCACAGATTTTTGAATGTGAGCCCTTCTGCGAGGCTGCTGAAAAAATGCTCACCTTTATGGCTGATATAAAGGCGCTTCTCGGCTTTGAGGCAAGTGAAATCAATCTCGGTGGAGGTATGGCTGTACCCTATCTCGAAAGCGATGACAAGGTCAGCTATGCCGAAAATATAAAAGTAATCGGCAAAAAAATAACCTCTCTTATCGAAAGGCTCTCTCTCAAGAGACCCAGATTCTACCTTGAGCCCGGAAGAAGTATCGTTGCCGATAACGGAATGACTCTTTATTCGGTTGGAACGGTAAAATGTATAGAGGGCTACAAGAATTACGTTTCGGTTGACGGAGGTATGGCCGACAACCCTCGTTACGCACTATACGAGTCACCCTACACCATAATCAATGCAAGCCACGCCGACAAGCCCTCTGACTTTGAGGCTACGATCGGTGGACGGTGCTGTGAAAGTGGAGACCTCCTTCAAGAAAACGTAAAGCTCGCACGACCTGTAAGAAACGACGTTTTGGCTGTGCTCACTACGGGCGCTTACAACTTCTCGATGGCGTCAAATTACAACAGACTTACACGACCTGCCCTCGTCACAATCGAGGACAAAAAGAGCTACGTCTCTGTTAAGCGTGAAAGCTTTGAGGACCTGACCAAGCTCGACGTATAAAACAAATATTCAAGGGGCTGTAAAAAACTCTGTTTGAGTTTTTTTACAGCCCCCATTTTTATGCGTTTGGCATAAATCTGTAAACGTAATCAAAAGGTGTATAAGTAAAATAATAGCTTTGTTCAAAGTCTTTCACGAAGCTCATAATAGCAAGATAGGTTTCCTTATCAAGCTCGCCCGTACTCTCAAAGCCGTTATAAAGCTGGAACGCCTCAAGTGCTCGGGTAGTTGCATCGCTCCAGCTTGTATCAACCTCGCTGTCAGCCAAAAAGCCAATTGCTTCCAATCGGATTTCAAGACCTCTTACGACCTCGTTGCTTGCCCCCTCAACAGCCTTTTCGTAGTTGAGAAGCGTAAAGCTGGGAGTGTCTGCAGGAAGCGAATTCTTTGCAACCTCTGCAATTACCGTGGTATCGGGAATGAGTCCAATCTCGTTATAGGTCTTTCCTTCCCTGTCGTATGCAACGTAGGTTGTAACACCACACGAAGCACCGTCCTCGAAGGTGAACACACTCTGTGCAACGCCTTTTCCAAAGGTAGGCGTACCAAAGAGCCTTGCGCCCGACATCTTGCGAAGAGTCTGCGCGAATATCTCTGCCGACGACGCCGTATGCTCATTAACCAATATACTTATTCTTTCAAAGCTGTGACCTATACCCGTCGAATAAAAGGGTATTGAATTGGTTTTACCGTCTCTGCCCATAGCAAAGAGAAACTCTTCATTCGGTGTAAACTAGGAAGCAATTGCAGCAGCTACGTAAACGTCTCCTCCCGAATTGTCCTGAAGGTCTATAATGATATTGTTATAGCCCTTTGCGTGAGCAATATCAAGCTCCTCTGCAATATCAAGTGCCGTCTGCTCGTACATGAAGCTGTCAATATCAAGATAAACGAGTCTCTTTTGTGGGTAAAGGGTTATCTTGTACTCGTCAAAGAGATTTTCTACTCTGAGCAAGGTACAGCTCTTTTCTTCCTTTGACTCGCTGTCTCTTACATAGGTAATAGTCAAGGTCTCTTCCTCATCGGGAATGAGCGAAATATAGATGCCGAGCGTCTGAAAACCAAGCCCTCTCAGGTCGTGGTCGTTAAAGCCGACGATTCTGTCTCCAACCTTGATTCCTGCCATTTCTGCAGGAGAACCGTTTGCAACCTCGTCAACGTATATTCCCGACGGTAAATCACCCTCTGCCTCGTGCCAGGTCATCATAACACCTGCGCCCTTGCTTGCAGTAGGAGTGAAAAACGACTTTGCCTCATCGGGAGTAAGGTAATAGCTGAATTTATCAAGCACCGAAAAAAGCGCCTTGTAGGTAGGCTCCATATCGTTGATATCAACGCTTTCCACACTGCTTGCAAAGCGTGAAAAAATATCCTCTTGTGTCAGCTTTCCGTAATAATAGTACTCTATAAGCGAAACGAAGGTCTCGAATTTTGACGAATACGTTCTGGCGTCGCTGTTGTCAATAATCATCATATAATCGAGAAAATCCTCGTAGGTCATATCGTCGGTAATCGGAATAATCCCCTTATGTAAGCTGACGAGAAACTCTCTTTCTGCCTGCGCTTCGGGAGTCATCTCGACTGCGTTGGGATTTGGTGCAATCAGCAAGCCCTCCGTAGCAAAAGCCGAAACGCTCAGTATCGTTAGTATTAAAACCGTTATTATAAACTTCCTCATCATTTTATTCCTCCATAGCAAACGAAATCAATTTATCAATAAGCTCGCTGTATGGTATACCAAATTCTGCCATAAGCTTGGGATACATACTAATCTTTGTAAAACCGGGAAGCGTATTGATTTCATTGAAAACAATACCCCCTTCGCCAACAAAGAAATCAACTCTCGAAAGACCCTTGCAATCAAGCGCCCTGAAGATTTCAATGGCGTAGGCTCTGAGCTTTTCCATAGTCTCAGCATCAAGACGGGCAGGCAGATAATAGCTTGTCGTGTCGTTAACGTACTTGGTATCGTAGTCGTAAAAATCACTGTTAGGTACTATTTCGCCAGGTCTTGAAGCAATTGTTGCTCTCTTGCCGTCAACGAGAGTATCAAGCACAGCCACCTCGATTTCTGCGCCCTTGATATATTCCTCAACGAGCACCTTGGAATCGAACTCAAGAGCTTTTTTCAAGGCAAGCTCAAGCTCCTGTCTGTTCTTGACCTTGGAAACACCCACCGACGAGCCCGTTCCTGCAGGCTTGACGAACATCGGGTATTTCAAATTCTCTTCGCAATCGGCAATATCGTCAGGTGTATAATCATCTCTGACAAGACGCCAATCAGCCATCGGAATATTTCTTGTGCCGAGAATTGTCTTGGTAATAGCCTTGTCCATACTCACAGCAGAGCCGCGGTTATCCGAACCGACGTAGCGAACACCCGACAGCTTCAAGAGACCCTGAAGATTTCCGTCCTCGCAATTTTCGCCGTGAACAACGGGATAAAAGCAATCCATCTTTTCAATCTTAAAGCTGCCCTCTGCCTTATTGAGAATCATTATTCCGTGATGTGCAGGACAAGGGCTGATTATTGCAGGAACAAGGTTTTCCACGTCCGAAGAAAAGCTTGCGTCGGCAATTTTATCAAGCTCTCCCGTATAAAGGAACTGTCTGCCGTCCTTTAATATTCCAAGCAAGAAAAGCTCATACTTTGTTTTGTCTATATTGTTGATAACCGATGCAGCCGACATACAGGACACCTCGTGTTCACTTGACGCTCCACCGAATATAATGCAAATTTTTGCTTTTGACATAAAATCACTCCTAAAATTAAACGTTCTACTATATAGTATCACATATAATTAAAAAAGACAAATGTTTTTTGTAAATATTTTTAATTTATCTCTTCGGATTAACAAAATATCTATTTACTTTTTTTCGTTTTGTGGTATAATTTAGATTGAGTAAATATAATGGAGGTCAAATATGAAAAAATTTATAATCGTAATTATGGCGTTAACGCTTTTAATAACTACTTCCTGCGCAAAAAAAGAGGACGACGGTATACCCGAAGGGATGACAGCAGCCTCAACAACACTTGAGGATTACACACTTTACTATCCCGAAGGCTGGAGTGTTGACCGTAGCGACGGAATGGTAAGCGTATACGTATCGGATAAAGACCGTTCAAACGTGTCGGTGGTTGCCTTCAACCCTTCAAACAACGTAACCAACGTTGACGACTATCTCAATATGGGAGATACCTCGTATTTTGAACATATGAAAAAAACCTTCCCCGACCTTGAGATGCTGTCCGACGGAGAAGAAACAACGCTCGGTGGAGTACCTGCAAGACAGTACGTATTCACAGCTACCGTTGCAGGAGAGCCCTATAAGTTCCGTCAGGTAATCGCATACCGTTACGAAATATATATGCTCACCTACACGTCAACTCTCGAGGGCTTTGATACACACACCGACGAAGTGAACAAAATTATTTCGGAATTCAAGTTCAACTGATAAAAGGAGAAACCATGGCAAAAGAAAAGCGTTCCTGTCCAACTGCGTCAAACCGAGTAGGAGGACAGGCAGTACTTGAGGGCATTATGATGAAGCACAAAAGCTTCTGCGCAACTGCCGTAAGATGCCCCGACGGAAAAATCTCCGTCGATAAAAGAGAAGTAAAATCGATAAAAGAAAAAATACCCTTCTTAAAAATACCCATTATAAGAGGAGTAGTAAGCTTTATAGAATCACTCACCCTCTCAATGTCAATACTTACACTCTCTGCCGAAATGCAGGGAATTGAAGAAGAGCCGAGTAAATTTGAAAAATGGCTTGAAAAGAAGCTTGGCAAAAGCCTTATGGCAGTTGCCGCAATAATCGGAGGAGTGCTTGGCGTTGTGCTTGCGCTCGGATTGTTCTTCTATTTGCCAATGGCAGTATCAAAGCTCATTTCACTCGCAATACCCCTCGCTCCGATTGCAAAGGCTATCGTGGAAGGAATTGCCAAAATGGCAATATTTATACTCTATATCTGGCTGGTATCCTTTATGCCCGACATTCGACGCACGTACGAATACCACGGTGCAGAGCACAAATCTATCTTCTGTCGCGAGGCAGGTCTGCCCCTCACAGTCGAGAATATCAAAAAGCAATCACGTTTCCACCCACGCTGTGGCACAAGTATGATGTTCGTTATGCTGCTACTTGGCATTATCGTTTCTATGGCACTTCCGTCATCACTCTGGAACAACCTCTTTTTGAGATTTTTAACAAAGCTTCTTATTCTTCCCCTCGTTGTAGGAATAGGATATGAAATCACAATTTTCTCGGGAACGCACGACAATATTGTCTTGCGTATACTCACGGCACCGGGGCTCTGGTTTCAGCGAATCACAACACGTGAGCCCGACGACAAGGAAATTGAAGTTGCAATAGTAGCTCTCAAGAGCGCTCTTCCCGAGGAATATCCACCCGAAACGGTTTTTGACGGAATATGTACAGAAGATTAAAAAGCCTTTGGGAGTCGTCCGACTTTGCTAAAGAGAATCTTTCCTTTCGCGAGACGGTAGGACTCCTGCTTGAAAAATACGGATATTCAAGAGACGTCTTTTTACTGCAAAAGGAAATAAACTGCCCCGAA
Organism: Eubacteriales bacterium; assembly: GCA_045590615.1. Lineage (GTDB taxonomy): Bacteria > Bacillota > Clostridia > Oscillospirales > SIG627 > RGIG6353. The sequence continues at coordinate 35,768 of JAZNRH010000042.1, read as the reverse complement.
CTCGTTGATGACTTCAAAAGAGCCGTATCGGGCGAGCCTCTTGGATACGTTCTCGGCAAAGTTCCATTCTACAAAGAGGAGTACTTTGTAGAAGAAGGAGTATTAATTCCGAGATGCGACAGCGAAACACTCGTAGAAACAGCAATTGAATACCTTCCAAGGAACACAAAATTTTACGATATATGCACAGGAAGCGGCTGTATAGGGCTGTCGGTTGCCAATAACCGTCGCGACCTCAGCGCAACCCTTCTTGATATATCACCACACTCCGAAAAAGTGGCAAAGAAAAACGTCGCTGCTCTCAAGCTCTCGGACAGAGTGAGCTTCAGGCGCTTTGATCTTTTCAAGGACTGTGCCACTCTGCACGACTTCTCGGCTGTGGTAATGAACCCCCCTTATATAACGGCAAGCGAAATGAAACAGCTTCCCAAAAACGTCTTGTCTGAGCCTTCTCTCGCCCTCGACGGAGGAGAGGACGGACTCGACTTTTATCGCTTCGTTGCAGGCTCTGAGGTCTTTGACCGAAAAATGCTTATTTTTGAAATTGGCAACAAGCAGGGCGATGCTCTGATTGAGCTTTTCGGCAAAGGAAAAATAATAAAGGACCTGAGTGGCAACGACAGAGTATTCCTGAGGCTTGAAGAATAGCTACTGAATATTGCTTTATGCAAGAGAATTATAGAGAAATGAGAGGACATTAAAATGGACGAAAAGAAAAAGAAGACAGCAGAAGCTTCCGACGAAAACGGAAGGGAAGCAGCAAGAAAAAAAGCAATAGCACAGATTACGAAAAGATACGGTCAGGGCTCGATTATGCGCCTTGGCGACAATACACAGATGCAGGTAAGTGCCATTCCGACGGGCTCGATTTCGCTCGACTTTGCGCTCGGTATCGGTGGCGTGCCAAAGGGAAGAATAGTAGAAATCTACGGACCTGAAAGCTCGGGTAAAACCACCCTTGCTCTTCACATTGCAGCAGAAGCACAGAAGCTTGGTGGCTCGGCAGCATTCATCGATGCAGAGCACGCTCTCGACCCAACCTACGCAGAGCAAATCGGCGTTGACATTCAGGATCTTCTCGTAGCACAGCCCGACAATGGAGAGCAGGCTCTCGAAATTGCAGAGGCTCTCATTCGCTCGGACGCTATCGACGTAATTATAGTTGACTCGGTTGCAGCCCTCGTGCCCAAGGCAGAAATCGACGGTGATATGGGTCAGGCTATGGTTGGCGCACACGCAAGACTTATGTCTCAGGCACTCAGAAAGCTCTCGGGCGCTATTGCCAAGAGCCAGTGCGTACTTATATTTATCAACCAGCTTCGTGAAAAGGTTGGCGTTATGTACGGAAATCCCGAGGTTACAACAGGTGGTAAGGCGCTCAAATTCTACGCCTCGGTAAGAATTGACGTGAGACGTGGTCAGCAGATTAAAAACAAGAGCGACGTTATAGGTAACCACACAAAGTGTAAGGTTGTCAAGAACAAGTGCGCAGCCCCCTTCAAGTCGGCTGAATTTGATATTATGTACGGCGAAGGCATTTCGTCTGACGGAGAGCTTCTCGACCTCGGCGAAACTCTTGGAATTATCCAGAAGAGTGGCTCGTGGTACGGATATAACGGACTCAGACTCGGACAGGGCAAGGACAACTCCAAAATTTATCTCAAGGAAAATCCTGCTCTTCGTGATGAAATTAAGGCAAAAATTATGGCTCAGGCAAACGACCTTCAGGGCAACCTTTCGTTTGGAGGCATAAGTGGTCTTGACGATGACGATGACGATATGCCCGAGGAATTTGAGGAATAATCCATAATGAAATATATCAGACACTACAGCGTTGAAAAAAACAAAGAGGTCGTAATTATCACCGACGAGGGCGAATACCCCATCTGGAACAAGGACTTCGACAAGAGCTTTTCGACTCTTGCCACAGGCGACGAAATTGAAAACGCAGAGCTTCTCGTCACCCTTGCAATAAGGCGTGAAATCAAGAAAAAAGCGCTCAGACGGCTGTCGGCAGGCGACGTAACGAGGCTTGAGCTGAAGCGAAAGCTCGCACGCGAAAAGGTTTTCGGCAATTACGCCGACTCCGAATGGATTGACGAGCTTCTCGGTAAGCTTGAAAATGCAGGCTATATCGACGACAAGGGCTATGCGCTGAGATTTGCACAGAAATGCCTTGACAAGTTCTGGGGTGAAATTAAAATACGAGGAACTATGCGCGAAAAGGGCTTCTCCTCCGAGCATATTGACGCTGCCCTTGAACAGCTTGCTCCCGACTACGTTGGCATGGCGATAGAGCTTATTGAAAAAAGATTTGATAACTGCGACAAAGAGACTTCTTACAGAAAGCTTTATCAAAGGGGCTTTACAAGCGAAGCTATCATAGAAGCTCTTGACAAAACGGAAAGGACATAAATATGAGCATAAAAGTTGGCTTTGTTTCGCTTGGCTGTCCAAAGAACACCTGCGACACCGAGGTAATGCTCGCACTTCTGAACAACAACGGGTACGAGCTTGTTGCCGAGGACATTTACGCAGACGTAATGATTATAAACACCTGCGCCTTTATAAAAAGCGCAAAGGAGGAGGCAATCGAGTCTATTCTCGACGTTGCCTACCTCAAGGAGCATCACAATCTCAAGGGAATAGTTGTAACAGGATGTCTTGCAACAAGATATGCCGACGACATCGTTAAATCATTACCCGAGGTAGATGCAATTTTATCGGCAGGCGACGAGGGTAAAATCTGCGAAGCAGTCGAGGCAGCCTACCGTGGAGAGAAATATATCTCGACAGCCCCCACAGAAAACCTTGCCTTTGGTGGCGACAGAGTAATCACCACACCCGAATACACGTCGTATCTCAAGATTGCTGAGGGCTGTGACAACCGTTGCGCCTATTGTTCAATTCCCGATATCCGAGGTAAATTCAGAAGTCGTGATATGGACGATATCATAAAGGAAGCCCATACCCTTTATGACCTGGGTGTAAGAGAGCTGTGCCTTGTAGCGCAGGACACTACTCGCTACGGCTTGGACCTGACGGGCAGATATATGCTCTCCGACCTTCTCGAAAAGCTTTGCACCGAAAAGGGACTTGACTTCAAGTGGATAAGACTTATGTACTGCTATCCCGACAAAATTACCGACGAGCTGGTCGAGGTAATGGCAAAATACGACAATATTGCAAAATACATAGATATGCCCATTCAGCACATAAACGACAGAGTGCTTGGCGCAATGAACCGTCACGGAGGCTCTCAGATAATCAAGGACGCCGTTTCCCGTCTCAGAGCGAAAATGCCCGACATAACCATTCGCACGACGGTTATAGCAGGCTTCCCCACCGAAACAGCCGAAGAAGCAAACGAGCTTCTTGAATACGTAAGGGAATCTCGCTTTGAAAGACTTGGTGCTTTCACCTATTCCCGTGAAGAAAACACACCGGCATATTCAATGAAGCAGGTAGCCGAAAAGCAAAAGGAAAAGCGCTGTGAGAGAATTATGGAAGCGCAATACAAAATCCATAACGAAAACAACGAAAAAAAGGTTGGGAAAATACTCACAGTTCTCTGCGAGGGCTACGACCAGGTAGGTGAAACCTACTACGGAAGAACAGAAGCCGATGCCCCCGAAATCGACTCAAAGGTTTATTTCAGCGCAAAGCGACGACTTCGCGACGGAGAATTCGTGGAAGTTGAAATAACGGGTATACTCGACTACGATTTATTAGGAAAACAAGTGTAGAAAGGACAACGCTATGAGTAAAATCAATCTTCCAAATAAGCTTACTATTTTGAGAATGTTCTTAGTTCCAATCGTAATGCTCTTTATTCTTTACCCCGTACTTACGGGCAACAACGACCTTCTTTACGCAATCGTTCCCACAATTCTTTTCATTCTCACTGCAATCACCGATTTTATCGACGGTAAAATCGCACGAAAATATAACCTCATCACAGACTTCGGTAAATTTATGGACCCCGTAGCCGACAAGTTTATGGTTATCGGAACGCTTGTTTCAATCACGGTTGCAAACGAAGCACTCAGACCGTATATGGTATGGGTTACTGTTATCGTAATATTCCGTGAGCTTGCCATCACTTCAATCAGACTCGTTGTATCGGGTGAAGGAATTGTCGTTCCTGCAAATTGGCTTGGCAAGTGTAAAACGATGACTCAATCAATTTCAATCGTCGTTTTCCTTATAGAATCACTCGTATGGGATTTATATATTTTCTCATACATCGGAATGGTTGCGACAGCCGTTCTTACCCTCTGGTCAGGAATTAACTACTTGAAGGAGTATTGGAAATACATTGACCCAACTAAATAAATTAAAAGAACAACTTAATATAGCGTCGGGGGTGAGGGTTTATTCCTTTTTCACCCCCGTTCATAGCTTTTCGCTATCCTTATATATACCAACGGGTCCGTTATACGAAAAAGAAACCGAGGTAGGAATGTCTCACCTTTACGAGCACGCTATTTTCAGGAACATAAATCACCTGATGAACGGACGGCTCTACAAGGAGCTTGACTCACTCGGCTTAACCTTATCAGGAGCGACCTATAACGAGCTCATGCAGATTTCAATTCAAGGCGCGCCAAATCACCTTGAAAAAGCAATCGAAATTCTCCTTCTTGCACTCTCTCCGTTATCAATAACTACACAAGAGCTTTCGGCAGAAAAAGAGAGAATAAAACGTGAAATCCGAGAGGACAGCTATCGCTCGTCGGTTGACGCGCTAAGCCAGAAAGCAGTATGGGAAGGCACAGGACTTGCCGAAACGATTACGGGCAACGTCGGAAACGTGACAAAGGTCACGTTGTCAAGGCTGTCTGATTTTGGCAAGGAGCTGTTCAACAAAGAAAATATTTTCTTTTATCTGACGGGCTGTTTCGAAGAAAATCAGCTTGACTTTCTGTTAAAAAAGCTTTCCCAAATCAGCTTCAGCTCGGGTAAGCGCCGTGAAAATATTGCAGCCGTACCAAAGAGGTTTTTCAACCGTCAGCCCGATATAGTTGTCAAGCGAGCCGACTACTGCAAGGTAAAGCTCGCCTACGACGTGGATTGCCAAAAGACCTCAAAGCCTGCACGTGACCTCGTTTACGACGTGCTTTTTCAGGGTGACACCTCAAAAATTTTTTTAGAGCTCTCTGAAAAAAACGGTTTTGTTTACAGCTTTGACGCCAATCTTGACGAATACAGAAACGTCGGCGCTCTATCGCTGTCATTTGAAACCTCGTCTGCCGATTTCGCCTCGGCACTCGGTCTGGTAAAAGAAATTTTTGAGGGCATTACCAAAACGATAACCACGGAGGAGCTCGAGCTGGCAAAGGTGCCCTACACCGAAAACTACGCCTTTATACTCGACGATGCCGAAAATCTTAATTGGAACAAAGCGTGGGAATCGCATATACTGAATTTTGGATACGAAACGCTGGAAGAAAGACGGGATGCCTACAGCCGTGTGAGTGAAGAAGAAGCCGTAAAAACGGCAAAAGCAATATTCTCACCACAGAACCTCACCGTATCGGCAAAACACAAGAATCCCGAAACTGCAACAAGAATAATCAAAGAAATATTTTTCTCTTGACCTTTTTGAAAAAATATGATACAATAACTTTGAATATAATATCTTGACCAAGGGGCGAGAAATCGTTTGGTAAGAGTAACGGAAAAGAACTTACAGAGAAGGTACGGTTGGTGCGAGTACCCAAGTGACGTTTCGTGAAGGTGCGACCTTAACCCAATACGGACAGGAAACAAAAGCTACAAATAAGAGTGGAACCGCGCTTATGCGCCTCTTGCAATATGCAAGAGGCGTTTTTTTACCGAAAGGAGAAAAGTAGTTTGAAAATACTCCAAGACCTCAAATCGATAAAATCACGTGACCCCGCGGCACGAAACGTACTTGAAATTTTCTTTTTGTACTCGGGCTTTCACGCGCTGATTTACTACAGAATAGGCAACTTTTTTTACAGACACAAGCTGTTTTTTATCGCACGACTAATCTCCCAGCTTGGCAGATTTTTCACAGGGATTGAAATTCACCCCGGTGCAACAATCGGAAGAGGACTCTTCATCGACCACGGCTCAGGCGTAGTAATCGGAGAAACAGCCGAAATAGGTGACGAATGTACCCTGTATCAGGGAGTAACCCTTGGTGGTACGGGCAAGGATTCGGGAAAGAGACACCCCACCCTTGGCAATGGCGTTTTAGTCGGTGCAGGTGCAAAGGTGCTCGGGCCTTTCAAGGTTGGCGACAGAGCAAAAATTGCGGCAGGCTCGGTAGTTCTCACCGAAATACCACCCGATTGTACAGCAGTGGGAGCGCCTGCAAGAGTGGTGAGACGAGGTGGTGAACGCCCTGCAGACCTCGACCAGATCCACATTCCCGACCCGATTGCTCAGGAAATCTGCAAGCTCAACGCAGAGCTTGATAAAATGAAAAAGAGACTTGAGGAGCTTGAAGGCTCTAAATAGAGAAAGGATATAATATGAAATTTTATAACTCACTGACCAAAAAGAAAGAAGAAATGCTCTTCAAGGATAACACCGTCAGAATGTATGCGTGTGGCCCTACGGTGTACAACTACTTCCACGTAGGAAACGCGCGATGCTTCGTTGTCTTTGACCTGCTTCGCCGTTACCTCGAATACAGAGGAAACAAGGTAACCTTCGTACAGAACTTTACCGACATTGACGACAAAATGATCAAGAAAGCAAACGAAGAAGGCACAACCGTCAAGGCTGTAGCCGACAAGTATATAGAGGAATACTTCACCGATGCCAAGGGTCTTGGCATAACACCTGCCACCTTCCACCCGAGAGCAACCGACAATATGGCAGAAATCATCGAGATTATCAAAATTCTTGTGGACAAGGGCTATGCATATCCTGCCGAAAACGGAGACGTATATTTCTCGGCAAGAAAATTTGAGGGCTACGGCAAGCTTGGAGGCTTTGACGTAGACGACCTTGAAAGTGGCTCGAGAATAGACGTAAACGACGTCAAGAAGGACCCCCTTGATTTCGCACTCTGGAAGGCTTACAAGGAAGGCGAGCCCTATTGGGAATCTCCCTGGGGCAAGGGCAGACCGGGTTGGCATATTGAATGCTCTGCAATGGTAGATAAATTCCTTGGCAAGACAATCGACCTTCACGGTGGTGGACAAGACCTCACCTTCCCTCACCACGAAAACGAGGTTGCTCAATCCGAAGCAGCCTTCGGTGTACCGTTTTGCAGAACCTTCATTCACAACGGATATATAAACGTTGATAACAAGAAAATGTCAAAGTCGCTCGGCAATTTCTTCACCGTAAGAGATGCAGCTCAGAAATACGGATACCCTGCTATTCGTTTCTTCCTTGTTTCTGCGCAATACAGAAGCCCCATCAACTTCTCGGCAGACATTCTCGAGCAATCAAAGGCATCTCTTGAAAGAATGTACAACTGTGAGAACGCTATAAAATTTGCACTCAAAAATGCTGTAGGCGAGGAGCTCTCCAAAACCGACGACATAAACGCACTCGGTCAATACCGTGAGAAGTTTATCGAGGCAATGGACGACGACTTCAACACTGCCGACGGTATTTCGGCAATCTTTGAAATGATAAGAGCCATCAACACCCTTCTCGCCTCTGATCTTACAAAGGCAGACGTAGAGGCAATTTACTCGATTTACCGTGAGCTTGTAGGGCTTATGGGCTTCCTTCTTCCCGACGACGAAGAGGACAACACTTGGATAGACGAATTAATTAACGAGCGCCTTGAAGCCAAGAAATCAAAGAACTACGCAAGAGCCGATGAAATCCGTGAGGAGCTCAAGGCTAAGGGTATTATCCTCGAGGACACTCCCACGGGCACTAAGTGGAAAAAGGCATAAAAAGATATGAAAAAGCACGCAAACATACCCGTATTTGTACCACACGTAGGCTGTCCCAATGATTGTGTTTTCTGCAATCAGAGAACCATCTCGGGAAAAAGCGAATTTCGCATAGAAGCCGTCAAGGAAGAAATCGAAGAAGCACTCAAGACTGTTTCGTCTTGTGTTCCTCAGATAGCCTTTTTCGGTGGCAGCTTTACGGGAATAGAACGCTCTCTTATGACCGAGCTTCTTGAAATTGCAAGCATATATATCAAGGAAGGTCGGGTAGACTCCGTAAGGCTGTCCACCCGACCCGATTATATAGACGGTGAAATTCTCGATATTCTCAAATCCTACAACGTTAAAAACATTGAGCTTGGTATTCAGTCAATGAACGACAGAGTACTAACCCTCAACCGACGTGGTCACACGGCTCAAAAATCACGAGAGGCAATGAAGCTGATTGTAGATTACGGCTTTGAGCTGACGGGACAAATGATGACGGGAATGTATGGAGCGAGCCTTGAGGACGAAATCGAAACGGCAAAGGAAATTAGTGCTTACGCTACCTCTGCCCGACTTTATCCCACCGTCACCTTTAAGGGCACAGCCCTTGCCGACTACTATCTGAGTGGCGCTTACACTCCCCCGTCTCTTGACGAGACGGTAAAGAGAGGCGCAGAGGTAGTAAAAATTTTTAATAAAAACAACGTAGAGCTTATTCGAATAGGACTTCAGTCAACCGAGGGACTACGCTCCTCAGAAGTGCTTGCAGGAGAATATCACGATGCTATAGGTGAGCTTATTCTCTCTGCTGTCTGTCTCGACGAGCTCAGAGAAATGAGCAAAACAGCTCCCGTTACGGATAACAGCGTTATCTTTTCCGTACCGCAAAACCGACTTTCGCAATATATCGGACAACGGCGCTCAAACGTCATTGCTCTTGAAAAAGAGCTCGGACTCAAGGTAAAAATCAAGGGTGAATAAAATGAAAAAAATTATTGCTTTACTGCTCTTTTTACTCTTTCTTGTATCCTGCGCAAAGGAAGCGACGCTTTCGACGGCAGAAACCGAGGCTTCTGCCCTTGAATATTTTGATAAAGGTAATATTTTTGCAGCAGGCTCAAATGCTCTCAAGGCGCTTGAAAACGGGTCGGACAATCCCAAAATGCAATATATCGCTTCGAAAATTTCAGGCGCTTACTCTACCTCACGCGCATTGATTACCAAAAACGCCACTACCGATTTTGATGTATCCTCTCTGTTTATTTCGGAAAACGAAGTAGTTGCAAGCGATAAAATAAGCCGGAACGTTTTCAACAAAAAGGCAGAGCTTGTTTCAGATACACAGCGAAACGCACCTGCAAAAAGCTTAAAATGTGAAACCAACGGCATCAGCTTTTCATACTCACACGGAATGCTTTGTGCAACACGCAACGGCAAGACTTTATGGCAGGTCGAAATCAACGAGCCACAAAGCATATTCCCCTTCGTGCACTCAATGTATAACACCAACGCAGAGGTGACCGAATATACTTCGCTGATTGTTATAGGAGAAAAAACGATTGACGCCTTTGATATTAAAACGGGTGAAGTAGTATTCCACACGCTTTGCGATTATCCGATAATTTACTGTGCACCAAACGCCGACGGCACGATAATCCTTGCAACCAAAAAATTTCTGTCAACTGCCTGCTCGCTATTTTCCAACAAGGCAAATTCTCCCCTCTTTGCATCGGGCGATTTTCTGCGCTTTGCCGATAAATTCACCTTTGAAGACGAAGTGGAGCATATTGCAATATTTGACAATAACACATTTGTGACGGCAAACAAAAACCTTCTTACCTTTTATAACATCGTTTCCTACGACACTCACCCACGCCTGAATATCGACGTTTTTCCAACTGCAATAGCCGACAAGGGCAATGTTTTAGCTATTGGAAGCTATGAATACCTTGACGGCAAAAGACACAACTATTTCATTCTTTTTGACGTTGTAAAAAACGAGCTTGTCACCAAAATCGAGCTTGACCTTGAAATCAAGGGCATTTCCCCAGAAAACGAAGGATGGAAAGTTTTCTCTGACAGCGAATGTGTAATAATCAAAAATAATGCCGAAATCACTAAAGAAGCTTATACACCTAAAAAAGAAAAGCCCCAATTGCCGTCTCTTGAGCTTGATTTTGAATTGAGCGAGCTTTCCACAATCAAAGAAATTGACGAAAACACTCTCTTTATAACCGAATTTGAAAACTCAGGTGAATGTATTATCTACTCCACCGACAAAGCTGAAATAATAGCAAACGTAGAAGGTGGAATATACTATATGGCTGACGTTGGAAAAATTCTTTTCCGTAAAGGCTCAACACTCGGGCTTTACGATTATCTCGACAAGGACAGCCTGATTAACTTTACAAAAAGCTTTCTCGAAAGGTATTGATATGGAAGAAAAAAGATTTCAGAAAAACGATAACGGATTTGTATGCGCAGTATGTGGCAAAGAGGTTTCTCCCCTTGGCTACACCTCTCGAAACCATTGCCCGTATTGTCTTTCCTCTCTTCACGTTGACGTTATGCCGGGCGACCGTGCCAACGAATGCAAGGGCATACTAAAGCCCATACAGACTCTGCCGGATGCAAAAAAGGGATTTATTGTTATATTTCAATGCGAAAAATGTGGGGCAATTGTAAGAAACAAATGCGCAGACGATGACGATATGTCGCTCATCATAAAACTCACAAATCCCGAAAATAAGAGGTGAAAAATGCTCAACATTACGATAATTCACGTTGGCGACTTTAAGGAAAAATACCTTGCCGATGCCTTTGCCGAATACACGAAACGCATCGGTGGATACGCAAAATTTGAGGATATTTGCATAAAAGAAGAGGCTATTGCCGACTCACCAACGCCACAGCAAATTGAAAAAACACTCTTATCCGAAGCAAAGCAGATAATTCCAAGACTCGACAGCAGAGCAAAAAAAATTGCCCTCTGCGTAGAGGGCAGACAGCTTTCGTCAGAAGAGCTTGCAGCTTTATTTTCAAAGAGTGCCGACGAGGGCTGTTCGAGAATTATTTTTATTATCGGCTCGTCACACGGCCTGCACGACAGTGTCAAGGCAGCAGCCGACCTCAAGCTGTCTTTTTCAAAAATGACCTTTCCTCATCAGCTGATGCGAGTAATTCTCACCGAACAAATCTACCGTGCCCAAACCATTATTGCAGGCAAAAAATACCACAAGTAGTTTTATAAACGGTGTATCCTTTGGCTATCAGAAATACGACGACATACTATTAACATATAAAAAAGTGGCGAGCCGCCACTGGCAAATCTCGCCTATCCTTACTTTTTCTTAACTAAAGCAAGGCAAAACGGCGAGGTTAATTCAAAGCAATTTCCTATATGATAAAAAAACGGGCTGTAAAAAACTAAATTAGTTTTTTACAGCCTATTTTGTTAGGAGATAGGAAATCCAAGTGCGTCTTATAGTTGCAAATTCCTGCAAAGCATAAAAATGTGAAAAAATTGATTTTCAATTTTCACCTTATAAAAACGCCTGCTTTTTTTACGTCCTATATTAATAAATATCCACTTCTGTTGCAAAATACGCCGACGCTACCCTCACTCGACAATCGGGAAAATCTTTCAAGGCGCGCTCTGCCTCATCCTTGGCAATAGTCGGCATATTATTTTCCTCCGACAAGTGCGCCAGCGTAAAGCTCATACTCCCCTTTTGAGCAAGCTCCTTTATGAAATCCGAGCAGGCTGTATTTGAAAGATGTCCCCTGTCAGAAAGTATTCTCTGTTTGAGATATTCGGGGTAAATTCCATTCTTCAGCATTTCTAAATCGTGATTTGATTCTATAATAATATTCTTTACTCCCGAAAACAGCTCTTTCATTCCATCGGTTACGTAACCTATATCGGTTGCATAACCGATACTCTTTTTGTCCTTGGTGGATTGAAATACAAAACCGAGACTTCCTGCAGCATCGTGTGGAGTTGCAAAGGTTTTTACCATCATTGTACCGACCTCATAGGTCTTTTCCGGACTGATAGTCATAACCTGACCTGCGACTGTACGGCAGGTTTCGTAGTCTATGCTTTTATTAGGAGTACAAATTGCCCTTGCAGTTTCAATCGTTGTATATATTTTCAAATCATATTTTTTAGCAATAGTATAAACTGCTTTTATATGGTCGGTATGCTCATGAGTTATAAATATGCCCTGCACGTTGTCAAGGGTATCGCCAAGCAATTCAATACTCTCTTTTATTCTTTTCAAACAACCACCCACGTCAACCAAAATTGATGTTTCGCCGTCTGAAATATAGGTGCAATTTCCTTTTGAGCCCGAAAATAGAATATTTGCTCTCATTATTTCTCCGTTTTGCGTTTATTCAAGAATATTTGTCGTAATAAAATCTACTCCCATTTTTATGAGCGCCTTAGCTTCGTCGGGAGAGTTACAAGTCCAGCAATTAACCTTTATTCCCTTACTGTGAAACAATTTTACGTGCTTCTTTTCAAGACCCGTGTAATTGATATCAATATCAAATTTATTCTCGGCAAGCGTCTGAATAAACTCGTCGGAAATATCGCTCACTGATGCCAAAACCTGAATTTCGTTGTCGGGAAGATATTTTCTTACAAACTTGCAAACATCGATATACCAGGTGATAAACGTTATTTTTTCAATATAACCAAGCGCCGTGATTTCATCAATCAGCATTTTGGTTTCATCTTCGGTAAGCTGACTTTTGATTTCAAGAATACAAGTCTTTTCATACTTCTTGCATATTTTTATATACTCTTTAAGAAGTGGTACTCTCAAATCACGTCTGTCAAAGCTTCCGTCAACATCGGGAAGAATAATGTTCTCCACCTCAGAAAAGCTGTTTTCCTCAATGTTTATATCGAAGCTGCCGTTGCTTGCTCTTTGTGTATTGTCGTCGTGCATAATTACGAATTGCTTGTCTTTATTTAGATGGATATCCGTTTCAATTCCGTAATAGCTTCTGTTTCCGGCAGCAACGAAGGACGCGCAGGTATTTTCCTTTTCAAGCCCACATACTCCTCTGTGAGCGACCAGCTTTACTTTTTTTGAATTAATTTTAATAGTATTCATATATTTTCAAACCTTATTTCTAAATTTCTTATTTCACTTTTGCTCGCAATTACTGCGCTGAAAGCTTTTAAGGCAAACTCCGTAACCTCATTTGAAATATCCAAAAAGAAATAGCCTTCCTCTAATTTTTTCCCTCTTTGAAGGAAAACACCTTCACCGGTCAGCTTGCCTACAGCCTCTTTTTTTACCCAAAGAGAGTCGAAATCACAATTCCTTTCGCTCTCATGGAAAAAGGAAAACAGCCTTTCTTTTCTTTCGCCACGCTCTTGAATATCAAGTCCAAGGCTGCCTTCTCCTATTACTATTCCTATAATGCCACCCGAATGTGATACGCTTATCGAATAGCCCTCAGGCTTTTTTATTATCGGCTTGCCACTCGGCAATATTTCAAGCTCAGCTTCCCCAAAATAATCAGCAAGCACCCTCCTTTTCAGGAGGGTGGACTCACTACCTTTTGCAAGGTACAATATTGTTTTATTCTTCATCTGCTTCTTCGTCTGCTTCATCGTCGGGCGCGTCTGTTTCGGGAAGGTCATCTACCTCTTCGGTATCATCGAACACCTCGTTGCCCTCTTCTGTCTCCTCTGCCTCAACTCGCTGAAGTCCTACGATTGACTGACCCTCGTTAAGTCTCATAAGTATTACACCTGCTGCAGCTCTTCCACTAACCGAAATCTGTTCTGCAGGTACTCTTATAAGAATACCCTCGTTCGTAATGAGCATTATATCGTCCTCTGTCGAGATAGCTGTTATACCAACGAGCGAGCCCGTCTTTTCGGTTATCTTCTGGCACTTAACTCCCTTGCCACCTCTGCCCGAAAGTCTGAAGGTTTCAATCTCAGAGCATTTACCCATACCATTTTCGGTAACAGTGAGAATGTAATTATCGTATTCTCCGTTTTCGTTGGGCTTTGCCGTAATACAGCCGACAACCTTAGCATTCTCGCCAAGCCTGATAGCTCTCACGCCTCTTGCAACTCTGCCCATAATACGAACTCTCGATTCGTTGAACTTAACTGCAAGACCTTCGCTTGAAGCGACGATAATCTCGGAATCGCCCTCGGTTTTTCTTACAGCAAGAAGCTTGTCGCCCTCGTCAAGTCTTATTGCAGTAACACCGTTCTTCCTGATGTGACGGAAAAGATTGAGAGGAGTTCTCTTTATAAGACCCTTTTCGGTTACCATTACAAGAGTTTCATCGGTATTGATCTTGGCAATAGAAATAAAGGTCGTTATTTCCTCGCCCTCTGCAAGAGTGAGTATATTATTTATATGACTACCCTTTGCCGTTCTCGATGCTTCCGGTATTTCATAGCACTTTTTGATATAAAGTCTACCCATATTTGAGAACATAAACAAGTAGTTATGGCTATGTGAGATGAACATCGATTTAACCGAGTCCTCCTCCTTGGTTTTCATAGCCGAAAGACCCTTACCACCTCTGTTCTGAGCAGTATATTCATCTGCTGCGATACGCTTGATATATCCGTCGTGAGTAATTGTAATTACGCACTTGTGCCTTTCAATGAGGTCCTCAAGGATAATATCGTCCTCAGCTTCTTCAATCTTGGTGCGTCTGTCGTCGCCGAACTTACGCTTGATTTCAAGAAGCTCCTCCTTCATAATTTCTTTTACTCTGTATGAATTTGCAAGAATATCCTCGTAGTCTGCAATAAGCTTTTGAAGTCTGTCAAGCTCTTCAAGAATAGCATTAACCTCGAGAGAAGCAAGATTACCAAGAGGCATCTTTACAATTGCCTGAGCCTGAAGCTCACTAAAGCCGAGAGGCGAAGCAACGAGATTGTCCTTAGCGTCCTGAGAGGAACGGCTTCCTCTGATAATTTTGATTACCTCGTCAATGTTGTCAATAGCAATTTTATAGCCCTCGTAGATATGCTCCTTTGCCTTGGCTTTATCAAGGTCGAACTTAACTCTGCGAGTAATAACCTCTTCTCTGTGCTTGATATAATAAGTAAGAATTTGCTTGAGGTTGAGAGTTTTAGGCTCGTTGTCAACGAGAGCAAGCATATTCATAGCACAGGTATCCTGAAGCTGAGTAAACTTGTAAAGCTGATTTACGACAACCAAATCGTTTGCATCACGCTTGAGCTCGACAACAATTCTCATACCGTGTCTGCCCGACTCGTCTCTTACGTCGGAAATACCGTCAATTCTCTTTTCGTTTACAAGGTTGGCAATCGTTTCAACAAGTCTCGATTTATTAACCTGATAAGGAATCTCGGTGTAAACTATACTCTTGTGCTGTGCCTTTTCTTCTATATGATATACGGCGCGCACCATAACGTGACCTCTGCCCGTAAGATACGCCTGCTTTATTCCCGAAGTACCGTAAATCATAGCGTTGGTTGGGAAATCTGGACCCTTGATATACTGCATTATATCAAGAATTTCGCAGTCGGGATTCTCCATTACGAAAATCGTACCGTCAATTACCTCGCTCAGATTATGAGTGGGAATATTGGTTGCCATACCAACAGCAATACCTACAGAACCGTTTACCAGAAGGTTTGGAATACCTGCAGGCAAAACCTCAGGCTCCTGAAGCTTGTTATCAAAGTTAGGTACGAAATTAACGACGTCCTTTTCAATGTCTGTCAGCATTTCGGAGGCAATTTTTGTCATTCTCGCTTCGGTGTAACGGTAGGCAGCAGCGCCGTCTCCGTCAATATTACCGAAGTTACCCTGTCCGTCAACCAGAGGATAACGCATAGAAAAGGGCTGAGCAAGTCTTACCATTGCATCGTATACCGAGGAGTCGCCGTGTGGATGGTAGTGACCAAGCACGTTACCGACAGTCATAGCCGACTTACGGTAATCCTTATCGTGAGTGAGATTGTCCTCGTACATTGAATACAAAATTCTTCTGTGTACAGGCTTCAGGCCGTCTCTTACGTCGGGAAGTGCACGTGATACGATAACCGACATAGCATATTCTATATAGGACTTCTTTACTTCCTTGTTTATTTCAACGTTTTGTATTGCCTGTCCTTCAAGATTAATATCCATAATTACTCGTTCTCTTTCTTTCCATAGTTTTTCCTGAACAAATTGTGGAAAACTTTTATAGGGTTTTCCTGTGGAAAATTTTGGTATGTGTAATTTTAATCTGCAAGAAAATTTTTAATAAAGTTTAACTGTTTTTTCGTTTAGCGCTTTATTAAGTGCTTTTTCTTATTTGCCAAAATTTGACAATAACAATTTGTGAATATTTTTATTCCACAATAGTTTTACACAAAGTTTTCCACACCCTGTGGAAAACTCAAGTTTCTCACATTTTATATATCAAGGTTAGTAACATACTTAGCGTTCTGTTCGATGAATTCTCGTCTCGGCTCAACCTTATCACCCATCAACAGCTCAAAGGTTTCGTCTGCAGCATAAGCATCCTCTATTGATACCTGAAGAAGAGTTCTCGTTTCGGGTGACATTGTAGTTTCCCAAAGCTGTTCTGCATTCATTTCTCCAAGACCCTTATATCTGTCTGCCTTTGCATTTGCGCCCATCTCTTCAAGAAGCTTGTCTCTTTCCTCTTCTGTAAAGGCATATTTTTGTTCCTTGCCCTTGTGTACTCTGAAAAGAGGAGGCATAGCGCAGAATATATGTCCCTGCTCAATCAAGGGTCTCATATGACGAAAGAAGAAGGTCAGAAGAAGCGTTTTGATATGTGAACCGTCTACGTCGGCATCTGCCATAAGAATAATTTTACCGTATCTGAGCTTTTCAATATCAAATTCATCGCCTATTCCCGTACCAAGCGCCTGAATAATCGGAATTATTGACGTATTTGAATAGATTTTATCAAGTCTTGATTTTTCAACGTTGAGAATTTTACCTCTGAGTGGAAGAATTGCCTGGAATTTTGAATCTCTTCCGTCCTTTGCAGTACCACCTGCAGAGTCTCCCTCTACCAAAAATACCTCGGTATTGGCAACCGTCTTATCCTGACAGTCTGCAAGCTTACCCGGAAGGACCGTGCTACCAAGCGCAGTTTTGCGTCTGGTTGCTTCTCTTGCCTTCTTGGCTGCTTCCCTTGCCCTGCTTGCAGAAAGCGCTTTATCAATCAATATTTTTGCAACTGATGGGTTTTCTTCGAAATATTCTCCAAGCTTTTCGGTAACAAGCTTGTCAACCATAGGTCTGATTTCCGAGTTACCGAGCTTACCCTTGGTCTGACCCTCAAACTGAGCCTCGGGAAGCTTTACGCTGACAACAGCTGTAAGACCTTCTCTTACGTCTTCACCTGTAAAGGTCTTGTCTCCGTCCTTGAGGTATCCGTATTTCTTTCCATATTCTACGAAAACCTTGGTAATACCCGACTTAAAGCCTGTTTCGTGAGTACCACCCTCTATGGTATTGATATTATTGGCGAAGGTCATAAGATGCTCTGCATAGCCCTCGTTATATTGAAGGGCTACCTCTACCGAAATTATATCCTTTTTAGTGCTGAGGTAAATAACGTTAGAATGAATTGGAAGGCTCTGCTTTTTAGAATTCAAAAATTCGACAAAGCTTGAAATACCACCCTCGTAGCAAAATTCATTTACCTTGACCGACTCTTCTTTTTTGTAATATACGTTTTCTTCAAACTCGTTATATTCCTCGCCCTTTGCCTCGCTCATAATAGAATCAGCGTTATCCTTTTCCTCAGAGCCTGCGATAATATCCTCTTCGGAACGGTTATCAATAAGGTCAATTCTCAGACCTGCATTGAGACACGCCTGCTCACGAAGTCTGTTAAGAACCGTCGTATAATCAAATTCAACCGTTTCAAAAATCAATGGGTCGGGCTTAAAACGAACAGTCAGACCGTGCTTTTCGGTAGTTCCAACCTTCTGGAGTCCCCTTGTAACAAAGCCTCTTTCAAAACGCTCTGTATATTCCTCACCGTTATAGCAGTTAACAATTTCAACCCACTCTGAAAGAGCATTTACAACCGATGCACCAACGCCGTGAAGACCACCCGAAATCTGATATCCTCCACCACCGAATTTACCACCTGCATGAAGCACGGTAAATACAACCTCAACGGTTGGAGTTCCCGTCTTTTCGTTTATACCTGTAGGTACGCCTCGTCCGTTATCCTCTACCTTAACGCTTCCGTCTCTTTCAAGGGTAACTATGATGTGATTACAATATCCTGCAAGCGCCTCGTCGATTGAATTGTCCACAATTTCATAAATGAGGTGGTGCAAGCCTCTTTGAGAGGTAGAACCGATGTACATACCGGGTCTTTTTCTTACTGCCTCTAAGCCCTCAAGAACCTGAATTTGCTCGGCGCCATATTCTTCTGTAATATTCTTATTTTCGTTTTCGTTCACTATATTTTCCTTTTTAGCCTTTCATTCAGCGTCTGCACAGCAAGCTGTGAAACTATGATTTTTGGCTTCCTTTCTTTGTTTTTACAGGTCAATATATATGCCTTTGGGATTTCGGTTGTGGTATTGATAACTTGTTCGTTTTTTTGTGCTTTTACCAAAAAATCTCTGGTTACCTTCGATACTGTTGAAGTATCCATATCAAATATTCCTACAATATCGCGTGACTTTATACTTTTTCCATGTCCTATATGTAAAAAAACCGACATTATAAATAAGTTCCTTTTTCAACGTATATTCTCTTGCCTGCGAATATTTCCTTTTCATCACCAAGACAAGAAGTAACAATTACCTGTTTATCCTTCAATTTTGAAAGAATATATTCTCTTCTGCCCTCGTCAAGCTCAGAAAGTATATCGTCAAAAAGATAAATCGGGGCACTACCCGTCTTTTCCTCGGCAAGCTCTCCTTCAGCAAGCTTCATAGCAATTACTGCAGAACGTTGCTGACCTTGCGAGCCATACTGCCTGAGATTTATTCCATTGACTGAAATTTCAATATCGTCTCTTCCTGCTCCTGCAGTAATTGAACGATAAATTATATCTCTTTTTCTCGAACGTGGAATAAGCTGTTGATAAAACTCTTCAGGCTCTTGTGCAGAAGTAAGTCCTGAAAGCTTATATTCAAATTCCAGACTGTCACCCGACATATCATAAAGATGCTTTTTTGCCTTTTCAAACAGCTCGTTTGAATATTCACGCCTTAAAGCTGAAAGCTTTGCCGAGCTTTTTATTAAATTTTCATCATATACGTCAAGCAGAGTATTTTCACTCTCACTCCCCTTATAGTCACGAAGAATTGCATTCTTTTCGGCTGCAAGCTTCGTATATCTGTAAAGATCTGAAATATACGATTTTTTAAGCTGACAAAGTGAGGCATCGAGCATTGCTCTTCTTTCACCGGGTCCGTTTTTTATTATTCTCAAATGCTCAGGTACGAATAAAACTGCTCTGAAATTTCCAAAAAACTCACTCATTTTCGTAATTTTGATTTTATTATAGTAAAAAACTCTTTTTTTACCCTTTTCAATAACTACG
This sequence comes from Eubacteriales bacterium, assembly GCA_045590615.1. Classification (GTDB taxonomy): domain Bacteria; phylum Bacillota; class Clostridia; order Oscillospirales; family SIG627; genus RGIG6353. The sequence continues at coordinate 16,329 of JAZNRH010000042.1, read as the reverse complement.
TCATATCTGCAAACTCTTGAGTTATCTTCAAATAATGCTGTGATTTTTGCGCTGTCTGCTCCGAATTTTATCAAATCCTGATTATTTGAAGTTCTAAAGCTTTTTGAATTTGCAAAGTAATAAATTGCCTCGATTATATTCGTTTTACCTTCGGCATTATTTCCCCAAATTAAATTGGTGTCAGGAGAAAATTCTATTTTTTGTTCTTCTATATTTCTAAAATTTTCTGCTCTCAGTTCAATTATTTTCATCGTTAAGTCTCACAGGGAGTACAAGATAGAAATACATATCATGTTCTATTGGCTGAATACTCATACCAACAAGAGAGGATTTCATTCTGAGCACTACCTCATCGTCTCCACTGAGCGATGCAGCTCTTAAAGCATCTAAAAGATATTTATTATTAAAGCCTATATCAAGCTCACCACCCGTAACACTTGCGGGAATTTCATCTCTTACCTTTCCGTTTACACTATCGCAGGAAAGAAGAAGTCCACCCGGTACAACCGATATTTTAATCGGACTCTTAACTCTCTCGTCAATAACAAGTCCGGCTCTTTCACAGCTTGCAATTATATCGTCAAGCTTAACCCTTACTTCGATTGCAGTATCCTTTGGAATTGGCTTAAGATAATCAATATATTCACCCTCAACAAGTCTTGAGAAGAAATAAAGATTATCAAAATGCATAATTATATGCTTATTGGTCAATTCAACAGTGATAACGTCGTCGCTGTCATCTAAAAGCTTCATAAGCTCTGCAAGAGTTCTTCCCGGAACGATAAACTTCATAAGCTCATCAGATTTTATAGTCTCATGTCTGATTGAAAGTCTGAAAGCATCGCAAGAAACGACAGTCATTTTATCTCCGTTTATTTCAAAGCAAACACCTGTAAGAACAGGTCTCTTTTCATCAATTGAAACAGAAAACAAAAGCTGCTGACAAAGCTTTTTAAGTATTCCCTTTGGAATAGTAAAGCTTCTGTCTCCCGAAAGCTCCGGAATAGATGGATATCCGTCTACAGGAAGTCCCAATATTTCAAACTTGACCTTACCCGAAATAATTGTAACCTTGCTGTCCTTATCGGTTGTAATTTCAATTATACCGTCAGGCAAAGCTCTTATAATAGAGCTGAGCTTTTGCGCATTAAGGAGCAAAGCACCTTCCTCTTCTATGTTAACGGGAGTTTCGGTTTTTACACCTTTTGCAAGGTCATAGCCTGTAACGGTAAGAAGTCCGTTTTCTGCTTTGAAATAAATACATTCAAGAGCAGGAATAAGAGCCTTAGTAGACAGAGCGCACAGAGTTGGAAGTACGGCGTCTAAAAGTACTTTTTTTTCAGCTTTAATTTTCATAATAGTTTCTCCTTGTTTTTTTCCACTCACAATACTTAGTTTTCTCTTTTTTGTTCAGTGTCAGGTGAGGCTATATAATATAAATATATATTAGTATCAGTAGTAGTGTCTGTGGAGTATGTGGAAAAGTCTTAAATCAGATTATATACGACTTAAAAGTGAAATTTTTTATGTAGAAAATATGTGGATAGACAAGATACAATTTTTTTTGACAAAATGCGACTTGCTTTTTCGGTTATAAATCGGCTGTGGAAAATCTTTCATTTATCCACATCAAATCCACATAAAACTCACTGACCTGTTATAGTTCTTATCATTTCGTTTACGTTATGCTCTAAGGTTGGGTCAATTTTTATATCCTCTGTAATTTTTGAAATTGCAGAAAGAACAGAGGTGTGATGCATTCCAAAATATCCACCGATATCGGAAAGAGACATATTTGTGATAGTTCTGAGAATATATATTGTAATATGTCTTGCATTGGATATTTCCTTTGTTCTCTTTTTGCCCTTGATATCTGCAACGGGAACGTTATATTTTTTTGAAACCGTTTCAAATATTTCGTCAATAGTTACTCCTGCGGGAACAGAGCTTGAAAGCATATCCTGTAAGCAATCCTTGACTTTATCTAAATTCAGCTCTGTATTAATCAATAAAGATGCTGCGTGCAGTTTTTTAATTGCGCCTTCAAGATGACGGATATTTCCTTTAAGATTATCGGCAAGGAACATAAGAGTAGTATCAGATAAGCTGAGTCCGATTTTTTGTGATTTACTTTTTAGAATAGCAAATCTCAATTCGTAATCCGGTGGCTGAATGTCAACGGCAAGACCCCATTCAAATCTTGTCTTGAGTCTGTCCTCAAGCATTGGTATTTCCTTGGCAGGTCGGTCGCAAGCAAGAATAATTTGTTTTTTATCCTCGTAAAGAGTATTGAAGGTATGGAAAAATTCTTCTTGCGTTGAAGGCTTACCTGCAATAAATTGAATATCGTCAACGAGCAGTACGTCGGCTTTTCTGTACTTGTCTCTGAAGTATTGCATAGGAGCTTTTTTTGAAAGAGAATTAATCATTTCATTTGCAAAATCCTCGCCCCTAACGTAAACTACAGTTGTATTTTTTCTGCGAAGCATTATTTCATTGGTAATAGCATAAAGGAGATGTGTTTTTCCAAGTCCTGAGCCACCGTAAATAAATAAAGGATTATAGGTATGCTCTGCATCTGCAGCAATAGCACGACAGGCTGCATGAGCAAATTTGTTGGTATTACCTACAATAAAGTTGTCAAAAGTGTAAAGAGGATTGTACGATAAATGTGTAAGACCGTCCTCGTCAACCATACCCTTGAGACCTTCTGTTCCTTCTGTATCGTTTATAGGAAAGCTTGGCTTTACGGGTTCGTCTATTACGTCGATTTTACTGTATGAGTTCTGGTCAACAACGTCAAGAGTAATCGGAACTTCAAATCCAATCACGTCTTTGAGGTATTTTTCGAGAATATCAATATATCTGGAGGATATTATATCTTTTTTCAGTTGAGTCTTAGTATCGACAGTAGCAAAAGTATTAGTAAGATTGATAAGCTCCAGATCTCTGAACCACAAGTTATATGTTGGCTCCGAAAATTCACCACTGCTTGCTATATTGGATAAAACGCAGGCCCAAATTTCGTTTAATGAATCCATTTTCTTTCCTTCCTTAAAATTTTCTACATATAATATATAATTACACGAGATTATTATATCATAAAACACTTTATTTTTCAAGAGTTTTTTAACAATTCTGTGGATAAAAACCCAAAAGAAAGAATGTGAAAACAAATAATTGAAAAATATTATTTTTTTGATAAAAAATAGTAAATTATAACTAAAAAAAGTATTGAAAAATTGTTAAATTTGCAAAAAAATGCTTTAACTTAAATTTTACACTTGTTTTTTGCTCACAGTTATGATATAATACAACACATCATACTTTGAACGGAGTGAAATAAATGCTTTTATTTATAGAACATTTTACCGAGATTGATTCGGAATGGATGTATTTATTAAGAATATTACTCGCTTGTCTTTGTGGAGGCGCAATAGGAATTGAAAGAACGCTCAGACAAAAGGATGCAGGCTTCAGAACGCACGTTATATTAGCTCTTGCAGCTTGTCTTGTTACCATCGTTTCAAAATACGGATTTCTTGATATGCTTGAATATGAGGGGCTCAGAGCAGATGCGTCAAGAATTGCATCAAATATACTTACCGGTATCTCCTTCCTTGGTGCAGGAATGATTTTTATAAAGGGCACTAATATAAAGGGACTTACAACGGCAGCAGGTATTTTTGCAACAGCAGCAGTCGGAATGTCAATTGGATGTGGCTTGTACATAACGGGTGTTGTTTCAACGGTTGTAATAATTATAATACAGATACTTTTCCATACTTTCCTTATCGGATTTGATAAAATCCTTGCAAACGATAATTCCTTTGATTTGGTTATAAGACTTCAAAACGAAACCGATTCAATTGAAAGTCTGAAGGTTGTACTTGACGAGAATAACATAGTTGTAAGAGACAGTAAAATTACTCTTGGAGACGATAACTTCTTTACGATAGTTCTTACGATTGCAGGTGACGCAAAGCTCGATGCACCAAAAATACTCGAATTGTTTAATGCTGAGAAGAATATCAAAGCAATTACAATTTAGTGGCGAAGTTGATTCAAAGTAATTTTTATATGATAAATAATGGGCTGTAAAAAAACATTGGTTTTTTTACAGCCCATACTTTTATTCTACGGTTTTTTCGCGTCCGTTTTCATAAACGCCCGAACGCATTCTTCCCGACAGCCAGATATATTTACCTGTTCCGTGGAAGAGATTTTCTTTGAATTCTCCGATATAGCATTCTATCATTTTTCTTGAAAGCACGTTTTCAAAGCCCTTGAAAAAGGTGTTTTCCGTGGTTGCAGGAGAAATCGTATCGGTATCAAGAAAATGTCTTGAAAAATCACCCTCGAAATAAGCGATAAAGCTTGATTTGAAAGCATCGCTGTATTCGACGTTAAAGAGATTTTCAAATTCACTTGAATATTCCTCACTCTTTGCCCACACGTATATACCTCTGCCCGTGCGCTTGTCGGATACGAAGTCACCGACGTATATATCACCTGAGTCAAAGAGATATGCGCCCTTGCCGTCTTTTATAGAATTTTTGTATTCTCCGATATAGACAGAGCCGTTTGAAAACGAGGTAATTCCGAAGCCGTTTTTCTTACCGTTTCTGAATTCTCCGTCATAGGTGGTTTTACTGCTTGAAATATATTTACCGATACCGTCGCGCGTTTCGTGGTCAACCTCGCCTATATAAACGTCTCCGTTGCTGTAGGTTACGGTTGCATTACCCGTACAGTAGCCCTCGTAGAAATCACCCTCAAAAATTGTTCCGTCGGGCTTGGTAAGAGTACCGTGACCGTGAGGAAGATATCCCGAGATTGCGCCTATGTATTTTTCTCCGTTGTCGCTCTTTATAGTTTTTTCTTCAGCATTAAGGGTTGCAACGCGACCGTCGTAGTAGTAAAGCTTACCCGAAACGAAGGTTTCGTTTTTAAGTCTGCCTATAAATTTGAGCTCGTGGGTTTTATCGTTGACGTATCTTATGCCCACGAAGGCGTATAAAACGACTAAAGTAATAGCAACAAGCACCAGAGCGCAGATAAAAATCTTCGCTAACGGGTGCATTTTTTTCTTTTTCGTCAATGTTAATACCTCCCGTTTATTTGAAAAGACCGGGTATTACGTATTGAAATACCACGAACAAAACAGCAAGAAGAATTACTGTAATAACGATGCTTTTAAGCGAGAGCTTTTCTCTGCCGTAGATGGATTGCAGCTTCAGCTTATGCTCGGGCAGTATATAAAACCTTTTCTTTTCAATGTCTGCAGTCTCATCGTCGCATGAAATGAGCGAGGACAAAACCGTTTTGCGCTTGAGGGCAAGCGAGATAAGAGGGTTGTTTTTGACCCCCAATTCACCCAGCGACCTTGCGCTCGCCTCGTTTTCAGCAGAAGCCTTTACAAGAGCATCTACAAGCCTTCCGTAGATGCTCTTGGTTATAAGCGAGTAAACGAAAGCGATTATTATTCCAATGACTATACAATATATGATGAGAATAATACTGTCTATATTATCAATAAAAACAGACATAATTAACCTCTTATTTTTCTATTTTTTCACATCTCATATAAGGCACGAGAGCTTCGGGAATAGTAACCGAGCCGTCTTCGTTCTGATAGTTTTCGAGAATAGCAGCAACTGTTCTTCCTATTGCAAGCCCCGAGCCGTTAAGGGTATGAACGAAGCGAGCCTTAGAGTCGTTTGAGTCCTTGAACTTGATGTTAGCTCTGCGAGCCTGATAGTCCTCAAAGTTAGAGCAGGATGAAATTTCGACGTATCTGTTATAAGAGGGCATCCACACCTCAACGTCGTAGGTCTTTGCAGACGAGAAGCCCATATCTCCTGTTGAGAGAGCAACTACTCTGAAGGGAAGTCCAAGACCTGCAAGAGCTCTGCAAGCGTCATTTGTCAGGCTTTCGAGCTCGTCGTATGACTCTTCGGGTTTAGCAAATTTTACGAGCTCAACCTTGTTGAATTGGTGCTGACGGATAAGACCTCTCTGGTCACGTCCGGCACTTCCTGCTTCTGCTCTGAAGCAAGCCGAATAAGCGCAGTACTTGATAGTAAGTCTGCTTCCGTCCAAAATTTCGTTTCTGTGCATATTGGTAACAGGAACCTCTGCTGTAGGAATGAGGAAATAGCCGTTGTTAGCTACCTTGAAAGCGTCCTCCTCAAATTTTGGGAGCTGACCCGTACCTCTCATAGAGTCACGGTTTACCATATATGGTGGGAACACCTCTGTGTATCCGTTTGCCGTATGAGTGTCAAGATAGTAGTTTATTACAGCTCTTTCGAGTCTTGCGCCGAGTCCCTTGTAGAAATGGAAGCGTGCGCCCGTTACTTTAGCTGCTGTGTCGGGGTCAAGAATATCAAGGTTTTTGCCTATATCCCAATGAGCAAGAGGCTCAAAGCCAAATTCCTTGGGAGTGCCTTCCCTTCTCACCTCAACGTTTTCAGAGTCGTCTGCACCAACGGGAACAGTCTCAGAGGGTGTGTTGGGAATAGAAAGAAGAATGTCCTCGATTTCTGTGTCGATTGCAGAAATCTTATCTGTATCAGCCTTTATTGTGTCGGAAAGCTCCTTCATTTCGGCAAAAATAGCTGTAGTGTCCTTTCCTTCTTTTTTGAGCATAGGGATTTCCTTTGAAATCTGATTCTGCTTTGCACGGCGAGCTTCGGTGTCTGCAATGAGAGCGCGTCTCTCTGTGTCAAGCTCAAGAAGCTTGTCTATTTCTGCAGAGAAATCCTTTCCTCTGGTGAGAAGTCGAGCCTTAAAAAATTCGGGGTTTTCTTTGATAAGTTTGATGTCAAGCATTTTTTTATGTCCTTTCGTTTTTTTATCATAGTATGGATAGGCGAGATTTGTTAATGGTAGCTCGCCACTATTTATCAAGTTGTTCTATAAAATCCTCTCCACAAAGAATGGTGAGTAGCTCTTCAAGGTCTGCCGAGGAGCTGAAATTGAGGGTGAGCTTACCCGAGCTCTTGCCGGGAGTTTGCTTGATTTTCACCTTTCTCATAATGCGCTCGGTTGCAAGCCTTTCAACCGATTCGATATACTTATCGGTGATTGAAAAGGGCTTTGCCTGAGGTGGTGTAAGCTTTTCCACGATATTTGGCTGTGTGTTGTTTACTGTCCAACGCACCTCGTTTTCGGTGTCTCTTACCGATAATTCCTCGGTTATAATACGTGAGAGCATTTCTGCAATGTCCTCTTCGTTTTTCAAGGGCAAGAGCGCTCTTGCATGGCCGGATGAAATCGAACCGTCTCTCAGAGCGTCAATGGCTAACTGAGGAAGCTTTAAGAGTCTGAGCGAGTTTGTAACTGCGCTTCTTGACTTTCCTACCCTGTCTGCAGCCTCCTCCTGAGTAATACCGAAGTCGGAAATGAGCTTTTCATAGCCCATAGCCTCGTCAACGGGGTTAAGGTCCTCTCTTTGCAGGTTTTCTATCAGGGCAATTTCGGCAGCATCTCTGTCAGAAATATCATCTCTGATTATTACGGGAAGCTTTTCGAGTCCTGCAATTTGTGAGGCTCTGTAGCGTCTTTCTCCTGCAACGATTTTGTACTTGCTTCCTTCCTTGCGCACGATAAGTGGCTGTATCACGCCGTGGATTTTAATTGATTCGGCAAGCTCGTTTATCGTATCGTCGTGAAAGGTCTTTCTGTGCTGGTTCGGGTCGGGTGAAATTTTGCCTATTTCTATCTCTCTTATATCCGAGCCCGAGTCGGTTTCAATAAAGAGAGCATCAAGGCCTTTTCCTAATCCTTTTTTTTCCATATTTACCTCATTATACAATATATAGTATATTATATCAAAGTCACATACTATATTTAGTGTTCAACTCTTTCAATTAACTCCTTTGTTACCTCCATATAATTAAGAGCGCCACGCGAGAATTTGTCATAATAATTAATGGGCTTTGAATGACTCGGAGCTTCAGAAAGTCTGACGTTTCTTGGTATAGAATTCTTAAAAACCTTATTTGGAAAATGCTTTTTAATTTCTTCCATTACCTGAATTGTGAGATTTAGTCTGCCATCGTACATAGTGAGAATGACACCAAGAAGGTCGAGTTCGGGGTTGTAGAGACGTCTGACCTGCTTGATTGTGAAAACAAGCTGAGAAAGTCCTTCGAGGGCAAAATACTCGCATTGCATCGGAACGGTAACGTAGTCCGAGGCAGTCAGAGCATTGAGGGTTATAAGACTAAGTGACGGAGGGCAATCCAATATTATGTAGTCGTATTCCCCGTCAAGCGTTTCAAAAGCGTCTTTGAGCTTGTTTTCTCTCTTTGGCTGGTCTGCAAGAGCAATGTCGGCAGCAGCCATATTCATATCAGAGGGCAAAACGTCAAGGTTTTTGAACTTTGTCTTTTGAATTGCGCTTTTGACGTCAGCGCCTGAAAGCATAACGTCGTAAAGAGTTACCTCTGAGCTTTTTGCACCTACTGCAGAAGAAGCGTTACCCTGAGGGTCGCAATCGACGAGCAAGGTTTTTTTACCAAGACAACCTAAATCGGCTGCAATATTGACAGCAGAGGTGGTTTTTCCGACACCACCCTTTTGGTTGGCAAAAGCTATTATATTCATTTTAATATTCCTTTTTTCAGTTTATGTATCTACGTCTACTCCTTATATTTTACAATGTTTTTGCTTTATTGTCAATGGTAAATATATAAAAAATTAAATGTTTCACGTGAAACATCAGTTTTCTATTCTTATTTTATATTCAGTTCCCCCTGACACTCTTTCGCTGTTCATTTTAGCCTTTACACCTGCATCTGTCAGCAGCTTTATAGCTCGTGTGATAGTGTTGTCAAAAAGTCTCATATCTCTGAATTTTGGAGAACGGTTTGCTCTTGGCCTCGACTGCCTTTCGCATAAAGTGTGCACCTCGCTTGGCTTGAGACGTGAGTGTACGACCTGGCTGAAAAGCTCGGTTCTACGGCAAATATCGTCAAAAACGGCTATTTCTGAGGCTGTTTCGAGTGAAATATCGTTTCTTCTTACCATTTCTCTTTCAAAATCACCAAGCTTAGTCAGTCTGAGATAGGACAGTATTTCTTTTTCGGTGTATCCACTCACCTCGGCAAATTCCTCTGCACTCATACCGTCGTTGAGAATTGCCGAGCGAATTTCTTCGGCTTCATCAAATAAATCCTGCCTCTCCCCTTTTCTTATTATTACTCTTGCAATCGGCGCTGGCAAATCAATTACGTATGCCGGAACGGTGGTCAGTCCTGCTATTCTGCAGGCATAAAACCTTTTTGTGCCCGAGATTACCTCGTATCTGTCGGTGTTTGCTATGCTTTTAACGGTAAATGGCACGAGTAGTCCGTTTTTTGATATATTACGGGCAAGGTTGACTATCTCTCCCCTTTCTGTGCGCTCCCCTACCTTCAGTAAAATCAGCTTGTCGAGTTTTATCTTACAAAATTCCATTTCTGTTCCCTCCTCTTTTTTATATTTTAGAGGAAAAGACGGGAAAAATATGTCAAATCAGGTAGTTAAATCATACTTTTCAGCTTTTTGAGAGCATCTGACAGCGAGCCTACGCTGTTTATAATTCCTGCATCAACAGCTTCTTTACCGTATAAAATGCTGCCGATATCGCAGGACATTTCGGTTGTGTTCAGCATAAGACGACTTAACGTCTCTTTGTTTATATTCGAATGTTCTACTATAAAGGTATTGATTCTGTCCTGCATTCGCGATAAATAATCAAACGCCTGGTCTACCCCCAAAACCACACCGTTCATTCTTACCGGATGAATTATCATTGACGCTGAATGCGTTATAAAGGAATAGCTTGCAGAAACTGCCAGTGGTACTCCGATGCTGTGTCCACCACCCAGAATCAGTGATACTGTTGGCTTTGAAAGCCCCGATATAGCTTCGGAAATGGCGAGTCCTGCTTCTACGTCTCCACCGACCGTATTGAGCAAAATAAGCACTCCACCCACGCTTTTGTCCTCTTCGAGAGCTAAAAGCTTTGGTATAATTTCCTCGTATTTTGTAGACTTAATTCCCTCGGGCAAGGCTGTGTGCCCTTCAATCTGTCCCGAAATCATAAGAGCCTTCACTCTTTTTATATTTGGCTCTCTTGTTGCTTTGTAGTTTTTCATACCATCACCCTTTTTGATATTATTCCCTTTGGAAATAAAAAAATACAATGTTTCACGTGAAACATTGTATTTTGGTAGTAAATGATTTTGTTTTAGAATTGATATTTTTATCTTAGTATGTTTTTCGGAGACGTACCGTATAGCTTCTTGTATGCAACGTAAAAGCTTGAATAATCTCCAAAGCCTGCTGAAATACACGCTTCTGTCAGGTTTTTGCCTGAAGAGTAGTACTCTCTTACGAGCAAAATCCTTTTACGTGTAATATATTTACCAATACTCATTCCGATTCTTTTCTTAAACTGTCGGCAGAGATAGTATTTACTCATATAGAAATTTTCTGAAATTGTATCAAGCGATAATGGCTGAGCAATGTTTTCGTTTATATATATGACAACCTCAGGGATTATTCCGCTGTTTTCCGAAACCTCCTCGGGCAGCTTGTTGAGAGTGAAGAAAAGTTCTATTAAAGCGCTTTTTACAAGAGGCTTTTCGGAAATTGCCGAATATCTTTTCAGCCTTTCTATTATGTCAATCAGACCACTTTCTCTGAGTGCGCGTGCAGAGAAATAGTTTCCTACGCCTACGGGTCGGTTGTTAAATACGTTAAGATAAGCTTTACAGTTGTTCAGCTCAAAAAAATCATTGTTGACGTTTATTACCAGCCTTTTGTAAAAGGTTTTTGAATGGTGGTTCATGAGGTGCATCTCGTCACTTCTTGCTATAACCAAGTCACCGGGGGAGAGCTTGTAAACCGTACCTTCAACCCAGAAGGAAGCATCGCCTTCCTCCATATAAAGTATTTCGTAAATATCCTCGTGAGAGTGTAGTTGATAGGAGAAGGTCTCGCTTACCTCGTCGCCCGAATATCCCACGTCATAGCCCTGTCCACTCGAATAAAACCAATCCATATATGACTCCTTGACCGTTTTTCTTTATTTTACCATAAAAGAGCAAGAATTTCAAGGTTTTTGTCAATTATTACAAAGAAATATTTAATAAATCGTGATAAAATTAAACTGAGGTGATATGGAATGAATACATTTACAATTACAGGTTTCTCAGATGAAATCGACGAAAAAATTGATAAGCAATTCGCTCACATCAAAACTCTGGGCATCAAATATTATGAGCCAAGATTTGTTGATGGAATAAGCATTGCAGACCTTAATGACTATGCTGTAAGAGCACTTAAGGATAAGATGGACAGGGCAGGGGTCAAGGCTTCTTCTATTGGCTCGCCAATCGGTAAAATCAAGATTACCGACCCATTTGAGCCACATCTTGAAAAGCTCGAAAGAGTGATTGAAATTGCTAAAATTCTTGACACGAAATATATTCGTGTATTCAGCTATTATATTGAAAAGGGCGACGACCTTGAAAAGTGGCACGACGAGGTTATATATAGAATGAAGAAAAAGACCGAGCTTGCCGAAAGGGAAGGCGTTATTCTTCTTCACGAGAACGAAAAGGACATCTGGGGCGAGCTTCCCGAGCAGTGCGACAGAATTATCCGTGAGGTTAATTCGCCATCGCTCAGAGCCGTTTTTGACCCTGCAAACTTTATTCAGGCAGGTGCGACTCCTTATCCCGATGCATATAACATTATGAAGCCACACATCGAATATATGCATATTAAGGACGCCCTTGCAGACGGCAGCGTAGTACCTGCAGGCTGTGGACTTGGCAGAATAGACGAAATTCTTTCCGACCTTAAAAAGTCAGGCTGGACGGGATTCCTCAGCCTCGAGCCTCATCTTGGCGCATTCAAGGGCTTGGCAGGACTTGAGCTTGACGATAATATGCTTCTTCTTGACGGTGCAACGCCCGAGAAGTTTACACTTGCATATAATTCGCTCAAGGCAATCATTGACAAAATTTAACAATCTATAAGGAGAACAGATATGGAAAAGCTTAGATATGGTATTGTTGGTGTAGGAAATATGGGCTCTGCACACGCTAAGAATTTTATGGAGGGTAAGATAGAAGAGGGCGTTCTGACGGCACTCTGTGATATTGATGCAGAAAAGCGCGCTTCTTGTAAGGAAAAGTATCCTGAAATTCCCGTGTTTGAAAATGCAGAGGATTTGTTTAAGAGTGGTCTTGTTGACGCAGTAGTAATTGCAGTTCCTCACTACGAGCACCCATCACTTGTTATCAAGGCATTTGAAAACGGACTTCACGTAATTACTGAGAAGCCTGCAGGCGTTTATACAAAGCAGGTTATTGAAATGAATGAGGCTGCAAAGAAGAGCGACAAGCTCTTTGGAATTATGTACAATCAGAGAACAAACCCCCTTTTCCAGAAGCTTCGTGAGATGGTTCAGTCAGGGGAGCTTGGTAAAATCAAGAGAGTACAGTGGACAATCGACTGGTATCGTACACAGGCTTATCACGACAGCGCTACGTGGCGTTCAACGTGGGCTACAGAGGGTGGTGGAACACTCATCAACCAGAACCCTCATCAGATAGATATCTGGCAATGGATTTTCGGTATGCCCAAGAAGATGCTTTCGCACGCATATTTCGGCAAGTACCGTGACATCGAGGTTGAGGACGAGGTTACTGCATTTATGGAGTACGAGGACGGAATGACAGGTGTTTATATCACCTCAATTGCCGAAGTTCCTTGCACAAACCGTATCGAAATTGCTTGTGACATGGGTCGTGTAATCGTAGAAAACTCTAAGATTGTTTTCGATAAGCTCAAGGTACCCGAGTCAGAGTTCAACAGAACCAATACCGAGGCATTTATCATTCCCGAGCACGAGACGATAGAATATGCAGTTGAGGACACAGGACCTCAGCACGTTGGAATTTTCAACAACTTTACCTCGGCAGTTCTTCACGGAACACCTCTTCTTGCTCCCGGTATTGAAGGTATCAACGGACTTACTATTTCAAATGCAATGCATTATTCTACCTGGAAGGGTAACGTTTGGGTAGATCTTGATAACTTCCCACACGACGATTTCTATGCAGAGCTTCAGAATAAGATTGCTACGTCAAAGGTTAAAAAGTCGGCAGTGAAGGCAAAGGCAGTTGACCTTGCCGGCACATATTAATCAAAAAGAGGAGTAATAATATGGATAAGAGAATAGGAGCTCAGCTTTACTCTGTAAAGGAGCTTTGTACTACCAAGGAAGGCTTTGAGGATACAATGAAAAAGCTTGCTGAGGTGGGCTTTAAGACAGTTCAGCTTTCGGGTCTTACACAGGTATGGGACGACGTTGACTACGTAAAGGCTGTTTTTGACAATTACGGACTTCAATGCGTTGCAACTCATTTCCCAATTGAGCGCTACGAGGAAGACATAGAAGCAATGGTAAGATATCACAAAAAATTAAATTGCGGCGTTGCAGGAATCGGCTCTGTATTTCCCGACCTCAGAAAAGATTATGAGACACTTCGTAACACTATTGCAAAGTGTAATGGCTTCCACGAGAGACTTATGCAGGACGGCATAAAGTTCGGCTGGCACAATCATGCATTTGAATTTGCAAAGCTTGACGAAAACACCAAAGTAATGGACGTCCTTCTTGAAGAGGGTAACTTCACATTTATTCTCGATACTTATTGGCTTGCCTTTGTTGGTGTTGACCCTGCAAAATTCCTCAGAAATCACGCAGACAGGGTGTCAATCCTTCACTACAAGGATATAAGAGCACTCACCACCAACGCTGTTGAATATGCAGAGGTTGGTTCGGGTAATATTGATTGGGCAGAGGTTGTAGCAGCTTCGGTTAAGCCTGATTTTGCAGTAATCGAGCAAGAAAACTGTGTAGATCCTATCGCAAGTCTTGGACAGAGCTATAGATATTTGACAACAAACTTTGATTTTATTTAAGGAGAAATTTATGAAATTTTGCGATAAGAATTTTTTGCTTGATACCAAGACGGCAAGACATCTTTTCTTTGATGTAGCAGAAGGCTTGCCGATTTATGACTACCACTGTCATCTTCAGCCAAAGGAGATTGCTGAGGACAAAAAATATAAAAATATTACTGAAATCTGGCTCGGTGGAGACCATTATAAGTGGCGTTTTATGCGTTCAATGGGCGTTGATGAGAAGAACATCACGGGCGACGGTGACGATTTTGAAAAGTTCCGTTCTTACTGCGAATGTATAGGCTATGCTTTTGGAAATCCCCTTTACCATTGGTCGCACCTTGAGCTTCAGCGTTATTTCAATATTACCACTCCTATTTCTGTTGATACAGCCAAGGAAATCTGGGAGAAGGCGAATGAGGTTCTTACAACCAAGTTTTCAGCTCAGACTGCTATAAACGAGTCTAACGTTGAGCTTATCGGTACTACCGACGACCCGTTTGACACTCTTGAATATCACAAGCAGATTAAAGAGTCGGGCAAGCTCAAGACAAGAGTTGTTCCTACCTTCCGTCCCGACAAGGCTTGCGCAATAGAATCTCCTGATTTCAAGGGCTATATCGAGGCAAATGGCATTACTTCGTTTGCCGACCTCAAGGCAAAGCTTGTTGAAAGACTCGATTATTTCGTAGAGCTTGGCAGTAAAATTTCCGACCACGCTCTCGTTACCGTTCCTTACTTGGTAAAGAGCGAGGAAGAGGTGAGCGCAATATTCGATAAGGCTATGTCGGGTGTGGCACTCAGTGCAGAAGAGGTAGAGGCTTACCGTACCAATATGCTTCTTTTCCTTGGCAGAGAGTACAAGAAGCGCGACGTTGTTATGCAGCTTCACATGAGTGCAATTAGAAACAACAACACGAGAATGTACAAGCTTCTCGGCCCCGATACAGGCTTTGACTCAATCGGTGTATTCTCACTTGCAGAAAAGCTTTCAAGAATACTCGATGCTCTCGAGGTTGAGGATAACCTTCCCAAGACAATTCTCTATTCTCTCAACCCCAACGATAATTATATGCTTGCAACTATGCTTGGTAACTTCCAGGGTGGTGGAATCAAGGGCAAGCTTCAGATAGGTACTGCCTGGTGGTTCAACGACCATCTTGACGGAATGAGAGAACAGCTCAAGGCTCTTGAGAGTGAGGGCGCTCTTGCTGCATTCGTAGGAATGACAACCGACTCAAGAAGCTTCCTTTCATATCCCAGACACGAGTATTTCAGAAGAATACTTTGTCAGAGAATTGGAAGAATAGTAGAAAACGGCGAATTTGACAATAACCGTAAGATGCTTGATAAGCTTGTAGCCGATATCTGCCTTCATAATGCAGAAAACTATTTTGGAATGTAGAGGATAAAAAATGAAATTACCATTTAACGTAGAATTAAAGGGCAAAACCGTCGTTGTAACGGGTGGAGGTGGAGTTCTTTGCGCAATGTTTGCAGAGGCACTTGGCGCATGCAACGCCAACGTAGCAATTCTTGACCTCAATCTCGAAGCAGCCAACAGGGCAGCCGAAAAGATTGTTGCAAACGGTGGTAAGGCAAAGGGCTATGAGTGTAACGTTCTCAAAAGAGAGAGTGTTGAAGCTACAAGAGAAGCAATCCTTGCAGATTTTGGAAAATGTGATATTCTTATCAACGGTGCAGGTGGAAACAACCCCCGTGGCACAACAACAAAGGAATATCTTGACCCCGAGGATCTGAAGGGTGAGGCAGAGGGAATAAAGACGTTTTTCGACCTTGACCCCGAGGGTGTTGAATTCGTATTCAATCTCAATTTCCTTGGCACGCTTATACCTACTCAGGTGTTTGCAAAGGATATGGCAGAAGCAGGGAAGGGCAATATCATAAACATCTCGTCTATGAACGCTTTTTGCCCACTTACTAAAATTCCTGCATATTCGGGCGCAAAGGCAGCTGTGTCAAACTTTACTCAATGGCTTGCCGTACACTTTTCACGAGTAGGCATAAGAGTTAACGCAATTGCTCCGGGCTTCTTTGTAACAGCACAGAATAAGGCGCTCCTCTTCAACGAGGACGGAACACCTACTCCCCGAACAGGAAAAATTCTCGCTGCAACTCCCATGGGACGCTTCGGCGAAGCCGAAGAGCTTGTCGGAACACTTCTCTGGCTTGTAAATGACGAGGCATCAGGATTTGTTGATGGCACGGTAATCCCCGTTGACGGTGGATTTAACGCTTATTCCGGAGTATAAAAGCCCTGATAAAACAATAAAAATGGGGATGTAAAAAAAGGTTAGACCACATAAAACAATGAAAACATATGTAAAATAAGGA
>JAZNRH010000041.1:0-3634 GCA_045590615.1 Eubacteriales bacterium | reverse complement strand
ATGTTTTGCACGAACTTCGCGACTGCTGTACATAAGTACAGCGACGCGCTTCAGTATCGTGCAATCTACCTCTTTTTTTCCTATCCCCGAACGCACAGGGCTGTAAAAAAACTATATCAGTTTTTTTACAGCCCCTTTTTTATCATATAGGAAATTGCTTTGAATTAACCTCGCCGTTTTGCCTTGCTTTAGTTTAGAAAAAGTAAGGATAGGCGAGATTCGCCAGCGACGGCTCGTCGCCTTTTTATCATATAGGAAATTGCTTTGAATTAACCTCGCCGTTTTGCCTTGATTTAGTTTAGAAAAAGTAAGGATAGGCGAGATTCGCCAGCGACGGCTCGTCGCTTTTTTATCATATAGGAAATTTCTTTGAATTAACCTCGCCGTTTTGCCTTGCTTTAGTTTAGAATAAGTAAGGATAGGCGAGATTCGCCAGCGACGGCTCGTCGCTTTTTTATTGGAAAAGATGTCAGGTACACGTCATTGTATGTCAGTCAATGTCAGTATATAATAGACTTAGAAAGGAGTTTTATTATGACATACAAAAAGAAACCAACTAATTTGAATGAGCTGAGGAAAAGAGTCGAGAGCTATTTCAAGTCGAGGCTCGTGCCGATGACCGACAAAAACGGTGTACCGATTTGCGACGAAAACGGAAAAGTAATTGAAAAAACGGGGCTGCCTTACACCTTGACAGGTCTTGCGCTGGCTATCGGGTGCGAAACAAGAGATGAGCTTTTTACGTTTGAAAACGAAGAAATGCAGAGGTTTATCAGAATGTCGGTGTTGAAGGTTGAAGAATACGCCGAAGAGAGACTGTTTTCAAAGGAAGCTTTTTCGGGTGTCAAGCTGTTTCTTGCAACCAACTTTGACAGATGGCGTGAGGGCGCTGAAAAAATTGGCGACGATGATGACTACGTTATCCCCGACGGCTACAACAGGTGGACAGTATGACAAGAGTGGAAAAATATCTGGCAACGATTAAGCCCTACCCGAAGCAAGAGGAGTTCTTTGAGGCGACGAGCACGAGAATAGCATACGGAGGAGCACGAGGTGGTGGAAAGAGCTGGGCGATGAGAACGAAGTTTATACTGCTTGCACTTGCGTATCCCGGTATTCAGATTCTGCTTTTAAGAAGGAGCTTTCCGGAGCTCAGAGAAAACCACATTATTCCTTTGCAAAAGGCTCTTTACAAGATTGCAAGCTATAAAGAATCCACAAAAGAATTCACCTTCAAAAACAAAAGCCGAATCAAGCTTGGCTACTGTCTGAACGAGAGTGACGTTCTGCAATATCAGGGTCAGGCATACGAGGTTATAGGAATGGAGGAAGCAACGCAATTTACTTATATGCAATACATTGCGCTGACCGAATGTAACAGACTTTCGGGAAACACGAGAAGCTTCACTCCGAGAATGTATTTCACGTGTAATCCCAGTGGGGTCGGTCACGAATGGGTAAAAAGACTGTTCGTTGATAAAAGCTACGGCGAAAACGAAAAGGCTGAGGACTACACCTTTATTCCTTCGACGGTATATGACAACGAATATCTGATAAAACAAAACCCCGAGTACGTAAGGACGCTCGAGGCTCTGCCACCACTGAGAAGAAAGGCTATGCTATACGGAGATTGGGACGCATTTGAAGGTCAGTATTTTCCCGAGTTTTTGAGAGAAAAAAACACTTGTGTTCCCTTTACCATTCCCGATGATTGGACAAGATTTATCGCCTTCGACTACGGTCTTGATATGACGGCTTGTCTCTGGCTTGCATTTCCACCCGACAGGTCACAGCTGTTTGTCTACCGTGAGCTTTATAAACCTAATCTTATTCTGAGTCAGGCAGCGTGCGAAATCAAGGCGCTGACGGGGAATGAAAAAATAAGATGGAGTGTTGCGAGTCCCGACCTCAGTGGTCGCAGACAGGACTCGGGAAGAACGGGATTTGACATACTGTCATCCTTCGGGCTTTCGGGCGTAACCCCAGCCAACAACGAAAGAATTAACGGTTGGCGTATGCTAAGAGAATTGCTCAGAGAGGGAAACGAAGGAAAGCCGAGACTTGTTATATTCGAGTGCTGCAGGAATTTAATTCGTACTCTTCCAAAGCTCACCTTTGATGAAAGGGTATCAGAGGACGTATCGGGCAGTCCACACGAGCTGACGCACGCACCCGACGCCCTGAGATACGGAATTATGTCGCTCGGCTTTATCCCCGGTAAAGTAAATGAGCCGAGCGTAAAAGAGCCCGACCCGTTTGCAGAATGGCGAGAGCCAAAAAACCTGAGCTATATCAAGTTTCTTGAAAGCTAAGAGCGAGGAAGCTTGATTTTAAGCTTCTTCAATTCGCCTCGACTGATTTTCTTTCCGTTGAGAAATCTTTCAATTTTCACAATATCACCTCTCTTAATTTTTATCAATCCTGCCTTAATTTATTCTTTTTTGGCTAAGATAATGTGAGGTGATATTATTGAAAAAGAAGGTTGCGCTTTACGTCAGGGTTTCGACGGAGGGTCAGGCTGAAGAGGGATATTCTATTGATGCACAAAAAAAGCTGTTGGAGGCGTGGTGCGTATCAAAGGAGCTTGATGATTACGAGTTCTATATCGACCCCGGTTTTAGTGGCAGTAACCTTGAAAGACCTGCAATGAGGGCAATGCTCGACGACGTGGAAAAAGGAAGTATATCTCACGTGGCAGTTTATAAGCTCGACCGACTTTCAAGAAGCCAGAAGGACACCCTTTATATAATAGAGGACGTACTGAACAAAAACGGGGTCGGATTTATTTCGTTGAGCGAAAATATGGACACCTCTACCCCTATCGGCAGAGCGATGCTGGGTATTCTTTCGGCATTTGCTCAGCTCGAGCGCGAGACAATCAGAATAAGAACGAGAATGGGTATGAAGGAGCGTGTAAAGAGTGGCTTGTGGATGGGGGGTGGAAAAATACCCTTCGGCTACGACTACGACTCTGAAAAGGGGGTGCTCGTGCCAAATAGCGATGCCGAAACGGTGAGACGGATATACGAAATGTTTTTATCGGGTCACTCCCCCAACTCTATTGCTCTCGAGCTTGGATTGAAATATGAAAAGCTGGTTGTGCAAATTCTGAAGAGGAAGAGCAATACGGGAGTCATAGTCTACAACGGCGAGGAATACAAGGGACGGCATGAGCCTCTTGTTGACAACGAAACGTATCAACGTGCAATGGAAGAATTTGAAAGGCGTGAGCGTGGGGTACTGCCCGACAGTCCACATCTGTTATCGGGCTTGATTTACTGTGGGAAATGCTCGGCACGAATGCGATATCAGAAATGGGGAAAGAAGGGATACAAGCTCGTTTGCTATTCTCAGCAAAGCTACAAGCCCTACCTCGTTCACGACCCAAGCTGTAATGCAGAAAAGGTTTGGGCAGAGGACGTTGAGAAAATCGTGCTCGACGATATATTTTCAATTGGTATTGAAAAAAACGAAGAGAAGAGCGTGACAGATAACGGCGAAATATCGAAAGTGGAAAAGAAGCTGAAACGACTCTACGAGCTATGGGCTGACGGTAACACTCCCCTCTTGGACGTAATCAAGAAAAATGAAGAAAAGCTGAAGAGACTGAAAAAAATTGAAAAGGAAGTCGGAG
>JAZNRH010000040.1:0-5024 GCA_045590615.1 Eubacteriales bacterium | reverse complement strand
TTTATCAGCAAGCAATTCAAAAGATAAGTCGTGTTGTAAATAGTAAGGAATGACAACACGACTTACTTTAAAACCAACACATAGATATATTTCTATATTTCTATTTAAGGAGGATTTGCTATGGAAATATTACAAATAGGATGGAACTTTTTTCAGAATGAAATTATAGGTATGAAGTGGCTTAATGTTCTCATAGGCAATTTGTTAAACAGCTTTGGGATAGATACCACAGGGAGAGTTGGTGGTAGTATTCAATTTTTCCTATATGACATAATCAAAATTATGGTTCTGTTAGGTGTTTTGATTTTGATTATATCTTATATTCAAAGTTTCTTTCCACCCGAAAGAACAAAAAAGATACTTGGTAGATTTCGTGGCATAGGTGCAAACTGTATTGCAGCATTACTTGGAACTGTAACCCCATTTTGTTCATGCTCTTCAATACCATTATTTATAGGATTTACAAGTGCAGGATTACCACTTGGAGTAACCTTCTCTTTCCTTATATCATCTCCTATGGATGATTTAGGCTCATTAGTTTTACTTATGAGTATATTTGGATGGAAAGTAGCTATTATCTATGTAGTGCTTGGACTTGTTGTTGCTGTTGCTGGTGGAACTCTGATAGAGAAAATGCATCTTGAAAATCAGGTTGAAGAATATATAAGGAATGGTAAAAATCTTGATATACCTCAAGATGAACTACATTTCAAAGACCGTATCAAATATGCTGTCGAGCAGGTAATTTCAACTGCTAAAAAGGTGTTTCCTTATGTTTTGGTTGGTGTAGGTATTGGTGCTGTCATTCATAATTGGATACCAGAAGAATTTATTGTAAAACTGCTTGGAGATAATAACCCATTTGGAGTTATAATTGCTACTATTGCAGGTGTTCCTATGTATGCTGATATATTTGGAACAATACCTATTGCTGAAGCTTTACTCTCAAAAGGGGCATTACTTGGTGTTGTATTATCATTTATGATGGGTGTAACAACACTTTCTCTGCCCTCAATAATTATGATACGTAAAGCAGTTAAACCTAAATTGCTTGGTATATTTATTACTGTATGTACGATTGGAATTATCCTTGTAGGATATTTCTTTAATGCAATTCAAAATCTAATAATATAAAATTTGGAGGTATTTATTATGTCATTATTTAATTTTGGAAAAAAGAAAGAAACAAAGAAACCCGCCTGTGCCTGCAACGGTAACTGCTCTACAACAGAAGTATCAGAAATTATAAACGATTGTTGTTCTGAAGCAAAAGGTGGTATCTGCTGTATTAAAGTATTAGGAGCAGGGTGTGCATCTTGTCATACACAATACGAGAACACTAAAGAAGCAGTAAAAAATCTTGGTCTTAACATTGAAGTTGAGTATATTACAGATATGCAAAAGGTTATGGAATATGGTGTTATGAGTATGCCTGCCCTTGTGGTGAATGATAAGGTTGTTTCTATGGGCAAAGTTCTTAAAACAAAAGAAGTTGAAGATTTATTCCATAAGTTAGGATTTTAAGGTGATAAGATGAAAAAGAAAATTGCTTTTATCTGCATACACAACTCTTGCAGAAGTCAGATTGCAGAAGCATTAGGAAAGCACCTTTTAAGCGACAAATTTGACTTCTATTCATCAGGAACAGAAACCAAACCACAAATAAATCAGGATGCAGTCAGACTTGTAAAACAGATTTATGGTATAGATATGGAGCAGGAACAATATTCAAAAACAATAGATAAAATTCCAACTCCTGATATTGCTATCTCTATGGGCTGTGATGTTGGTTGTCCCTATATCAGTAAAGGATTTGACGATAATTGGGGATTGCAAGACCCAACAGGACAATCTGATGAAGTCTTTGTTGATATTATTAGACAGATTGAAGAAAAAGTCAAAACACTCCCTAATCAAATATCTTAAATTTAAAAGCAGAGGATTGATACCAAAAGTCATCCTCTGTTTTTCTATGGACATAAAAGTAAGTCAAAACCCTATTATCTCAAAATAAAGGTCAACGATAATTTGCAAAAATCAAGAAAACTGTCCACCTACTTTCAACGATATACATGGGGATTTTGAACAAAAAATCGAGTTTATGCCCTGTATAGCAGGGTAGAAACTTAAGTCCTCTTATCTAGAGTATATAATGGTACAAAAAATAATTCGCAGTGGCTTTCTAAAAGATTGACATTTTTTAGTCTTAATGATATAATTTAAGTGAGTTTTTTAAGAATAGGAAATTTTTAATTATGGATAAGCAGGTCGCTAACGTACAGTTAATGCAAAAAATGAACAGACTCAAGGTAGTGAATTTCGTCAGGAGAAACCCTGATGCTTCGAGACCTCTGATTTCTCAGAAGACGGGACTATCTCTTGCCTCTGTTACCAATATAACAGGCTATCTTCTTGAGCGAGGGCTGTTAAAGGAATGTGGCACCGAGAAGGTGGGAAGGGTAGGAAGAAAAAGCACTCTTCTCCGTTTTGCCGCAAATAGCTACAATTTTATATGTGTACAGCTTAACGAGAAATATATGAGTGTTGCCCGTACCGATATGGAGGGCAAGGTTCTTGAGAAAATAAAGGTCGAGACAGAAAACCTTTCTCCCGAGGAGGTAACTGCTGAGCTTTGCGATAATATAAAGGCTTTGCTTGTTGGCGATAATTTGCCGAGAGTGCTTGCAATCGGCATTGCTATTTCGGGCTTGATATTAAACGACGGACGTTTTATTTTTTCATCGCGCCTGAAGTGGAAGGCGTTTGATATTAGAGCTGCAATAGAGCGCGAAACCTCAATCCCCGTCTTTGTCAATAATATATCGCTTCTCAAGGCAGTCTGGTATTTTTCAAAGAGTGCTTATGATACGTCAGATAATATGATATACGTCGATATGGAAAACGGAATTGGCGCAGTTCAGTACGTGAATTCGGCAATTTTGAGACAGACCCTCGGCGAAATCGGACACACCACCGTAAAATGCGACGGAGAGCAATGCTTTTGTGGAAACCGTGGTTGTCTTGAGGCAATGTGCTCGCCTGCAAGAATGCTTTCTTTGTACAAAAAGGAAGGTGGAAGCCCCGACGCAACCCTTAGCGACGTAGATAAATCCTATAAAAAAGAAGCTAAGAGTGCCATATATGCAGTTTCTGAATGTGGTAAATATCTTGGTATAGGACTTGCAAATCTCGTAAACACCTTCAACCCTTCCGTGCTTGTCATAAATGCAGGTGACTTTGAGGATTGTCCGTCGGTTATCATCGAGGCAGAGAAGGAGCTCAAAAAAAGAGCTTTTCCTTCGCTGGTTCAAAAGATTTCTATTAAGCAAATAGAGAAAAATACCGAGGACACGATTCTGGGTATGGCGTTCGACCTTTGCGACAGAATTTTAGACATAAGCTACAGCGATAATATTGTGGAATAGCATTGTTAAATAATCATCATTTATATTGACTTTTAGAGGAAAAATTTGTATAATACCGAATGAAGCTATAAAGGAAATAAATTGACTTTATGTATCACAGAACACAGGAGATAACAAGATGAAAAAATCTGTATTTTTTTCAAAGTATTACTACAAGCATCAGGATGACGTAAGAGCAGGCAAAACCGACGTTCCTCTTCAGCATAAATCGATTGAGTACGCTGCTCAGGATGGCTTTGACGGAATTGAGCTTTTCCCGACAGACAAGTTGTTTTCAGACGATTGGCTCGACGATGCGAAGAGATATCGCGAAGAGCTTGATGCCAATAATATTTGCTGTCCTTGCTTTTCGCACGGATTGAGAATTTTTAATGATCCTGAAAAGGCTCTAAAGGAGCTTAAGCGTTGCGTTGATATATGCGAGGTGCTCGGCACACCCAATTTGCATCACACTCTTCAGCTTTCTCTTTCACATGAGAATTTGCCCGTTTATCAGGTTATTGAGCCCACTATCGTGGAAGTATCCCGAGAGGTAGCTGAATATGCAGGGGAAAAGGGTATTTGCTGTATTTACGAGGATCAGGGCTTTTTATTCAATACAGTAGATCGACTTGGTGGCTTTATTGCTAAAGTCGGCTGTGAAAATACAGGCTTCTGTCTCGACGTAGGAAATTCATTTTGGTATGATACACTACCCGAAGAATTTGCAGCTGCGTTTGGAAGCATTACAAAGCACGTACATATCAAGGACTATATTTATAAATCCTCATACCCCGGAAAGAGGGGATACAGAACGCTTAAGGGTAACTTTGTTGCAGACGTTCCCACGGGCTTTGGAGTAGTTGATTTTGAAAAGGTGTTCACAATACTTCTCAAGAACGGTTACGACGGATTTTTCTCGGTAGAGGAAACGGGCGTTGTTAACCAACACGAAGGATTGAAGTATTCTGTAGAAGTGATGCAATATTATTACGACAGAGCAAAGGAAAACGTCAATATAAAATAAGCTATATGTAAAACGGGGCTGTATTATTAAGTACAGCCCTAAAATCACGAAAAAAGTCTCAAATAGTGTACGGATTTATTCGTTCTGACGTATCAATTTCGCACCCGTATTTCGACTAAATACAACTTTATATGCTACGCCGTGAAATTTAATTATTAAAAAAACCAATTAACACTTGACAAAACATTCGATATGTGCTATTATATATAGGCACTCGGGAGACCGACTAATGTGCCGGAATGGCGGAATTGGCAGACGCCCGGGACTTAAAATCCCGTGGGACCTAAATCCCGTACCGGTTCAAGCCCGGTTTCCGGCACCACTATATCGCGGGGTAGAGCAGCTTGGTAGCTCGTCGGGCTCATAACCCGGAGGTCGTGAGGTTCAAATCCCACCCCCGCAACCAAAACAAAGTCCCTTGAATGGTAGATTCAAGGGATTTTTTCTTGTTTTTTC
This sequence comes from Eubacteriales bacterium, assembly GCA_045590615.1. Taxonomy (GTDB): domain Bacteria; phylum Bacillota; class Clostridia; order Oscillospirales; family SIG627; genus RGIG6353. The sequence goes on along the minus strand of JAZNRH010000040.1, from coordinate 137 downwards.
GTGTTTTGTCGTGTCCTTTTGGTCGGCGCACGTCGGTAAAAGAAGAAAAATGATAGAGATTCATTACGTGATTGTTCTAGAATCAAATTAATTCAAGTGAAAAGCAAGAGTTTTTACATTCATCTTCTTCGCAGGAT
>JAZNRH010000039.1:0-4362 GCA_045590615.1 Eubacteriales bacterium | reverse complement strand
GTACCGATTGCGAGTCAAGGGTGCTGATTATGTCCTTCGTAGCAGATTTGCCCAATGTGGAGCAGTTGTACAATAAGGTCATAGACGTATCTGAGCAAGCAGGAGCAATTTTGAGCGAAGTGGTTGATAAATGTAAGGATTGTCTTGAAAGAAAATATTTTGATGACAGAGTGGAAATGGTTGTCCGTGAAAGTGCAACGGAATACGAGTTAATCGAAATAAAGAAGCTTATGGAGCTGTTTTTTGTCAAGCTTTTCACAGGCATTTACTTTCCCGATATCAGCGAGTCAGACGAGCTGAAGAGAGTTAAAAAATTTTTGAAGAATAACGTTTCGCAAAATTTTACTGTTGAAGAAATTGCGCATCGGAACTTAATCAGCGTGACGAAGCTCAAGCGTATGTTTAACGAGGGTGAAATGGGTGGTGTTATAAATTATCATATTTTACTTAAAATAGAAAGGGCAAAGAAGCTACTTCGAGAAGAAAGATATAACGTGAGCGAAATTGCAGAGCTATGTGGATTTAATTCAATCCATTATTTTTCAAGAGTGTTCAAGCAAAGGGTAGGCGCTTCCCCGATAGAATATCTGAAAGCATATTTCCAACAATAGAAAAAGGTGGCTGTAAAAAACCAATCTGGTTTTTTACAGCCCTTTTTATTTGATATATTACTTGATATCAGCAGCGTTCTCGAGGCCAAGTCCACGAAGGTCAGCAATCATATTGTTGTCTTCTGCGTTGTAAAGCTTCCAGATAACGCGAAGACCCTGAAGAGCTCTTCTACCGTCTGTGTCAGGCTTCTTGCCTGTCGTTGCACATTCAACAAAGTGACGGATTTCATGCTGAGTGTCCTTACCGGTGAGAGGAGCTTTCCAAAGAACTGTGTATGTAGGACGCTCTGTATCTTCACCGGGAAGATGAGGAGCATTCTTGTTGTAAATTCTGATTTCTCCTGCGTGTCTGTCGTACTCGAGCATACCACCCTCCATCTGCATCTGGAAGTCGTAGCCCTGTCTTGTACCTCTTGCACCCCACGTAGCACCGTGATAACCAACTGCACCGTTTTCAAACTTGATAACTACGGCACTTGTACCCTCGCGAAGCATCCAGGGAGTACCAACGTTAGTACCTACGTGCGAGCCGTAGAGAGGGTTGCCCATAATCCAGAGCATAAGGTCGATATAGTGACAGCCGTGGCTGAAGAGCTGACCTCCACCAAGGTCGGTTGTTCTTCCCCAAGGATTTTCAGCGTTGAGCATACCGTTGTAATTGTCGGTTGAGCCTGTAAGCTGCTCTGTCCAAACAGAGAACATAAAGGGCTTACCATACTTGCCTGAGTCAATGATTTTCTTGAACTCAACGATACCCGGCCAATAAGGAACGGGATAAGCACACATAAGAGTAACGCCCATTTCGTCGCAGGTTCTGATAAGTCTGAGACATTCCTCTTCAGAATTACAAAGAGGCTTTTCCATAAGCACGTGCTTCTTGTTGAGTGCGAAGTACATACCACAAGGGAAGTGAAGGTTGTGGGGGAGAGCAATAAGTACGCCGTCAACCTCGTCAACCATATCTCTGTAGTTAGTGAAAACCTTAACGTCGGTGTCGCCCTCAAGAGATTCGGCAACGACTCTTGCCTTTTCCTCTATGATGTCGCAAACTGCAACGATTGCAACCTCGGGAAGCTGATTTACGCCGTTTACGTGGCTTCTCATCATACCACCACAGCCAATAAGACCAAGTCTGAATTTTTCCATAATAGCTCCTTTCAAGAATATCATCTTGACTTTTAATTTTGATTGATATATAATCATATCAACAAGGCTATTGTAACATAAACGAAAGTTTTTGTATTTGCACTATCGGTCATCAAATTTGCACTATTTGGTTAAAATTAATCGTTGGAATAGGGGGAGTATACCTTGCGTCGAGGAGCTGATTTGCCCAATAATATTTCGGTAAATGAAATTATGTCGGTTTTACGTCTGCGCTTTTCCAAAAAGAAATTCGATATAAACGGTCACACGGATTGTCACGATTTTCCGGAGATTATATACATAATGGAAGGAGATCACGTCCTGACCCTTGATGGCAAGCTTGTTGAAATCAAGGAGGGGCAGATGATGATATACGCTCCGTTTTCAAAGCACGGTCCGGGTAAGCCCTCGGATGCTAAAGTGCTGATTATATCCTTCAGAATCAGCTGGTCGGATATATATACTCTTTACAACAGACCGATTACTCTCAACGATAACGAAAAGGAAATACTTTACGACGTTATAGATAAGGGCTTGAATAAGCTTACGTCGGTTTATGTTGATGAATACGAGGGAAAAAGGCTTACTCCAAAAGAGGACATTGGTGAATATGAGCTTGTTGAAATAAAAAAACAGCTTGAGCTTTTTCTGGCGTCGGTTGCTAATAATCAGAATGAAAGCCCGAGAAAAGCAGATTTTGAGCAGATCGTAAGATTTTTGAAGGACAACGTTTATTCCAGCCTTACTCTGTCCGAAATAGCCGAGCGAAATTCGATCAGCGTATCCAAGCTCAAGATGATTTTCAGAGAGAACCAGTCGTGTGGCGCAGTAGATTATTTCCTCAATTTGAAGATAGACAAGGCAAAGAAGCTATTAAGGGAAGGTAAATATAACGTTACTCAGATTTCCGAAAGGCTCGGCTTTAATTCGATTCATTATTTTTCACGTCTTTTTAAGGCAAGAGTTGGTGTTTCACCTACGGAATATATAAAAAACGACCGTTAAAAAGGAGAAAGCTATGTTGAAAACTACTCCTGCAGTATTTGCAGTAGAAGAAACCTATCATATAATGGTGCCCGTGAGCTGTCCAACGCTGATGTGGGTGCGTGTCGGTGATGAGGAATATTACGACGAAAGCAACGGAATTATGCGCTCTGACGTTGACGTGCATAGGATGATTGTACCCAAAAATGTGCTTGACAACGCGCGTAAATATACCATTTGTGTCAGAAAAATTATAGAGCGCAAGCCTTATTTCACGGAAACCGAGGAAGAACAGCAGTTTGATTTTGATTTTAAGCCCGTGGAAAACGACAACGTGCGCGCTTATCATATATCGGATTCCCACAATATGGTAGACCTGCCCGTTGATGCAGCAAAGGTGTATGGCGAAATAGATTTTCTGATACTTAACGGAGATATTCCCGAGGATAGTGGAACGGTTGAGAATATTTTTACTGTATATGAAATAATAGAGAAGCTGACGGGTGGTAGAATTCCCGTGGTGTTTGCGCGTGGTAACCACGATATGCGAGGCGTTTGCGCCGAGCATTTTGCAGAATGGACGCCCAACAGCAATGGAACAACTTATTATACCTTCCGGCTGGGAAGTATATGGGGAATGATACTTGATTGTGGAGAGGATAAACTCGATAATAATGAAGCTTACGGTCATACCGTTAATTGTCACTTATTTCGTAAACGTCAGACCGATTTTATAAAGTCGGTTATAGATAGGGCAGACAGCGAATATCAGGCAGAGGGCGTGAGGTACAAGCTGATAGTTTCTCATTCTCCCTTCACCAAGAGAATGAAAAAGCCCTTTAATATCGAAGAGGACGTCTATACCGAGTGGTCGAGACTCATTAAGGATAATATCAAACCCGACGCAATGATTTGTGGGCATCTTCACAGAATAGGAGTTTTTGAGGTGGGTGGTCAAGAGGATGCTTTTGGTCAGCCCTGTAAGGTCGTAGTTGCATCAGATTTGATCAAGGAACGTCTTGAAATTAATCAAAAGGCAGGCTTCAAGGGCGCAGGCTTTAGCTTTTCCGACGGAAAAATCGAGGTGACCTTTACAAGCTCTTACGGAGAAGTGCTGGAAAAACATTTGCTTTGATTGGCAGTTCGCTTGTTAATAGTTAAAAAAATAAAAAAATTTTATTGAAACTATTGAAAAAAAGCAAACAATGTGTTATACTTTCAAAGTAATAAGCCGGTGTGATGGAATTGGCAGACGTACGGGACTCAAAATCCCGCGGTAGCAATACCGTGCGGGTTCGACCCCCGCCACCGGCACCAACAAAAAAACAGTCGCAAGACTGTCTTTTTTTGTTGTAGATAAAAGGGATGGGGGTCGAACCCTGAGAGGGCAGACACCGTAAAAAAACAGTCCGGTGGACTGTTTTTAGGTGGATGGTGTGAGGGCTTTAGCCCGAGCAAGAAGTATGCGAAGCATATGGTCGACCCCCGCCACCGGCACCAACAAAAAAGACAGTCGCAAGACTGTGTTTTTTTGTTGTAGATAAAGGGAAAATATCTGATTATTGTTAACTCAAAGTCCTAAGCATTGCAGCTTTTCGGCAATTCTTTCTATATGCTTGGG
>JAZNRH010000038.1:0-21598 GCA_045590615.1 Eubacteriales bacterium | reverse complement strand
GGGAGCCCCGGTCGGAGCCTCGGTCGGAGCCTCGGTAGGAGTCTCGGTAGGCGTCTCGGTAGGAGTCTCGGCTGGAGTTTCGGTTGGAGTTTCGTCAGAGGGATTCTCTTCATCAGCCGACCAATCGGCAGGTGGGATTTTGAGTACCTGACCTACTACGATGAGTGATTTACTCTCCAAGTCATTATAGGATGCGAGATTATTCTTGTTAACTCCATATTTTGTTGCGATTTCATCAATTGTATCGCCTTCAACAACCGTGTGAGTGAGAGGAGAGTCGCTATCATTATCCTTGGTGATATTACTCTTTTCGTTCTTTTCCTCTTCTTCAACCTCGAATTCGTAGACGAATTCCTGTCCGTCTGTCAGAAAATTACTCGATCTTATGCCATAGGTTGTGAAGTTGTAGTAATGGCTTGACGTACCCCAATGAGTTAATACTAACATTTCGAGTTCAGCGTTGGTGGTGACGGTAAAGGTAATCGATTCATTAGCATTAACATAAAGCTGCTCGGTAATATATTCGTCATCTGCCAGAGAAACGATGCAGAAGCCCGTTTCGGTTGAGCCATTATGGTTAATTGTAATGGTGTTTTCGCCTTTACCGAGTGTCGCATGATAGGTGCGTGAGTCGATTTGGGTAACGTCAATCTCGGTTTTCGTTATATTGTTTGTAATAACTTCTTTTTGCGTACTTCCGTTGTCGTCGTCAGCTTCAACGGTGATTGTGTCTACGCTTTGTTCAACAAGCACGTTGTTGACTATAACCTTGATGTCGAAATAGCCTGTTTTGATAAAATTGTCGTCTGATTGCATATCTGATTCAAAATAAGAGTAGGCTGCAAAAGACATTGCAAATAAACAAAACAGTATAATGATGACCGAAGTAGCAATTCTGGTATACAGAACTTTTTCCGTAAGCTTCTGATTTTCCGATATTCTGTAATAATCATTGTAAATCTTTTTCACGGCTTCGGTCTCCTTTCATAGATTTACTGTTGTTGCGTAGCTGAAACTATAATGCCAAGGAACAGCCGAGGCTGGTTTGGGGGAACGTAGTTAGCAACGTTGGTAACCTCTTCGGGCATTCGCACGATGAGAGATAGATAAGCCTCGCCGCCTGCGTTGATAGATGCAACTTGGGTTGAGTAGTTGTTTAGCAGGGGAGAGTCGGCAATGGCAATTGCCTTGTCTCTTGTGTCGGTGAGGGCGAGAATTTCGTCCTCGGTGTCGGCTATAACGATGCCGAACTTAAGATAGTCTTGTAAATCAAAGAAATCGTCATATATGTTTTTACCAAGGGTACGGTCGTAAACGCTTATAGCAGTTTTCCAATCAAAAGGGATGTCTCCGTTGTTCTTGACCTTGAGGTAAACCTTTTGTACGTATCCCGGCTCATAGAGAGCGTCTTTATTGAAAATTTCTGTATCCGATTCAACCTCATCCCAGTCTCCGTTGTCAAGTCGGTGGAATAGCTGAAGCTCGAAGTCTGAAAAATGGAACACGTTTTTGAGCACGGGTGTGGAGTCGCTGAACCATGCGAGAGATGCGCCTGTTCCAAGTAAGCTCCATATAATGAACGAAAACAAGCTGAGGACAAAAGCGATTTTTTTCACTTTGTTTTTTTTAATTGTCACTATTATCCTCCTTTTTTAGTTATTGGTATCTTCTTTTCTCTTTCTTGATAAAATAACAATCAGTATAATTAAGATTATAAAGGAAAGGGCAAAGAGTGTTACCCAAAGCACCACGTTTGACTCGTCTCCTGTCTGAGGGATATCGGGCTTGTCCGGTTCATCGGGTAGTGGCGTTACGTAGGTCCTTTCGTAAATAATTGTGTATCTGCTGCCTTCCTCGTTAAATTCGACCGAGGCAGAGGTATATTCGTTTCCATTATATGTCTTAAAGGCGTTAAAATATAACGCTTTAACGTCGTCAACGCCGGGGAGCTCTTCAACGTCGCCCGATGCAAATACGGGAATTGGTGTCTCGTTGTCCTGCTCACCGTTGGTGAAATAGTTTGCGACAACAGTATATCTGTAATACTCTACAATTGGCTCATCGGGCTTGTCGGGCTCGGTGGGAGTCGTTTTTCTATCATAGCGCAGTGTAAATATATTTGTCTTGGGGTCGAACTCTATTGACGTAAACTCGTATGCATTGTCGTTGTAGCTCTTGTGTTGCTCTGCATAGTCTTTCTTCACCTCATCGATAGAGGGAAGCGATTTTGCTTTTTCGTTGGCGTAAAGGGGGAGAGCAACTTCGTTGTCTGCTACACCGTCGGTGTAGTAGAACGCTTCAATTCTGTACTTTATAAAGTCATCTGAAGGAATTGGTCGGGGTGGTTTGGGAGTATTCTTTTTGTACGCTTCTACCATAAATTCCCAATCGAGATATCCAACCTCATTCTGATAATCATCTCCAAGACTCGTGGGTACACTCAGTACGAGGTCAAGTGTTGCCTTTTCTCCCGTATCAAGAGTGCATATATATACCCAATCTTCAAGGCCGGTCGTAGCGCTTGCAGGCGCATTGAAAAGTCTTTTGCCTTCGGTGTTTACCCTGAGAGTCAGCTGAGATAAAAATCTCTCACTGTTCACGTCAACTGCGCCAAGGGCTCTGATATAAATTTTTGCGCTGTAGTTTTTATTGCCTGTGTGCTCAAGCACAATTTCCTGACTGAGCGTGTCGCCGGGCATAACGCCTTTGAAATTTGGGAAAAGGTCGGTCGGCGAATATATGCAACCGGGCTCAAAATCTATTACGTTCGAATTGTTGATATAGCTCACGAGCGAGCTGTCAGCGTTGGCTGTCAGCATGGGTATAAATAAAGAGAGCAGAAGCAATAAAGTTAATACTATTTTCTTCATAATTCACCACTTATTCTTCAGGCCAGCCCAACGCTGTGTAGGTATTGCTACCAACAACCTCGTTGTTCTTTGACTGAACTGCCTGAGCCTTTACCGTCAGCGAAAGGGTGTGACCGATGTAGCTGTTGTCCACTTCGTTTCCTACGATTTCAACGTGAGAGAAAACGTTGGGGGTTATCTCATTCGGCTCAACTACGTCGGTGTAGTAGTACCAGCCGTCAACGAGCTGCCAGTGTTCCGGATTGATATGAAGCTTAAAGCAATTGTCAGCAGAAAGCTCTACGGAATTTACGGAGTAAACTACTTTGACTCTGAGATAAAACGGATTGTTTCCCGTATTTTCAATATTTACCTGCTTGCCTACGACTGCGCCGGGCATCACGTATACACCGTCTTCGGGAAATGGGTCTGTGCCGTTGATTGTTTCGTGGATTTCAAGCTCGATGTCACCGGAGGTAACGATGTTTGTTGCTCTGTCAAGAGCAGTATAATAAGCAAGAGTGCCTTGCGCAATAATTGTTATGACAATTGATGCAAAAGCAATTATAAAAAGTCTTAATTTTGTCTTATTCAAAGCGTTTCCTCCTTTCATCTCATTCGGCAACAGAAGCACAAAAAGTTTTTTTGCACTTTTGTTGCCGCCTATACCCGAGGGGATAGGATGTTATTTACGTCAGCGTTAACGTCAATTGCAGTTGTAGAATAACCGTCGGCAAGGTTTACAACAGATTGTGTTAAGCGCTGAAGCGCACTTTTAGAGTGTCACCTATTCGGATGAATGCACTTTTACAGTGCGCTCAGCGTTTTTTGATTACGGAAGGTCGATGATTTCATCAAATGAATCAATCGCGTTCTGATATTCAGGGTTTACAGTGTAGTCGTCAAGCACGTTAACTGCCTGAACTGCCTCAGCCTTGAAATCAATGTCGAACGCTGCACCCATAGCTGCTGCGTGTTCTTTTTCAAGTGCTGTAGGAACAATGACACCCTTCATAAAATTAATTGTTTCGGCATTTTCTCTGAGAACACCGTTGTAATAGTAAACGTAGGTGAGAGTATCGTTTGTAGCTGTCGGATAAACAGTTTCGGCATCATTTCTGTGCCACTTGTCATCAAAGTCAGAATCTACAACAAAAATTGTAGAAAGGTCAATGACACCTGTTCCAAGAACTTCTCTCCAAATAGAAACATCTGATACTGTTACGAATACACGAACGTACTCATCGTATCTACCCGTATTGGTAATATCAACTACCTTAGAAAGCTTTGCACCGGGAGTTACTGTCTGAGTAGGATATTCGTAATTAAGACCGTCAGTGCTTGATATTTCTCCACTATCAAGTACACCGTTTCCGTTTTCATCGATAAACTCTGTTACGTCAACACTGAAGATGTCCTCTGCTGTGTCGCCATCTTGACCGATTGTGAAATCGTTTTTAGCCTCGTCGTAGTCTGTGAACCAAGCAAGAGTTCCAAGTGAAAGGATTGCGATAACGCATATCGCAAGAGAAATCAGAAAAATTTTCTTCTTTGTCATTATTTGAGTCCTCCTTTCTTCAAATAATTATATTCTAAAAATGTTTTCGACATTTTCAAAATCAAATTTAAGCTTCCTTGTTTTCGGTTTCTTTTTCTTCCTTCTTTTTATATTTGAGCATATCGGGAAGGAAAACAAGAATAATTAGTACTATGGCAATTCCTACGGCTATGTACGTGCCGGGTGGGTTTTGTATAAAATCTGAAACGTAGCCCAGCTTCGGAATAGCAAAGCTTGGTACACCGATGAGGTTATTGAAATGAACGGGCGCAGCATCTCTTACCTCGTTTGCGTCACCTTTTGTATAGAAATGCATATTTTCAGCATCTATTTCAACTACTCTGTGCGTTGCCACAACGAGATTTTCATTGAGCACGAAGGTGATGGGGGTTCCGACTTTTACCGTATGGGCAGGCACTTCTTTTACGTAGAGAAGGTCACCTACGCTGTAGGTGGGCTCCATACTACCCGATATTACGGTAAAAACTCTGTATCCCATAAGTCTCGTTCCCATAAGGAAAACTGCAGCTAAAACTACGAGTACTACGATAACGGTAGTGAAAACATTCCATATTTTCTTAATCGTTGCCATAAAAAGCTCCTAAATTATTTATTATTCTAAGACCTAAATTATGCGTTTTCGCTGTCTGCTTTTTCGCTAACGGGGACGTCCTCGCTCTTTGCTTCGGGGGAGCTTTCTGTCTGTGAAGCTCCATTTTGCATCTGCTCCTTGAGTGCCTTGAGCTCTGCCATCATCTTGGCAGCCTCGGCACGTTCGGCTTCAATTTGTGCCTTCTCTGCTTCCAGAGCCTCAATTTGCTCCTTCTTGTAGCGACGGAAGAGTCTGATACAGTTAATTCCCTGGTAGAGAATGAGTATCATAAATGGGATAAAGATACATATTATATATCCCTGAGGCGTTTTGAGGAAGTTGAAGAATGTTCCGACACCGTTGAGGTGAGAGGTGTATTTACCGAGAACGTAGGGGTAGGTGACTATAGTCAGGTCGTTCTCACCTGTGGTAGTACCGTAGGTGATAAAGCCTGCACTACCATTCTGGTCGGTTGTGACTGTTCTGATTTTATGGGTGATTACCTCGCCAAAGCTTTCATTGTTCTGCGAGATGTAGGTGATGATGTCACCCTCTTTGAGAGTTGAGGGAGGTACTTCCTTTACGAAGATAAGGTCACCTGCACTAAAGTCGGTTGCCGCCATGGAGTCTGAATTTACTATGTACGCCTTGTATCCAAACAGATCACGGTCATTTCTGTTAAACGTAGTTACCGAAATAACAGTAAAAATCATCATAAACACCGCGAGAGCTACAATTAGCCATACCATTGTCGTTTTGATAATATTAAGCGCTTTTTTCACAATAAACCTCTTTTCCATTTATTCAATGTATTTTCATATTTATATATTACTTTTTTTCTTTGTCTAAATTTGTCGTAATCGCCACGTATAAATCTTTTAGCTGCAGCTCGGTAATCTCTCTGTCATTCCATACTGCGTAGTCAAGTATAATAGATATGAAGGAAAAAACGAGAGGGCACATATATTTCTCTGTGCAATTCATGTTTTTTGCAAGGATTTTTATGTATTTTTGGTATACGGGCTGAATTGAGTTCCCTATTACTCTCATTCTTTCTCCGTAAATAGGACTGGTCGCAACCTGATATACTGCCCTGAGTGCCATCTTGTGCTTGTCAACCTCGTCGAGCGCATGGTCGAAGAAATATTTTACGTCTCCTATGGTTCTTGATGCGTACTCGAACAGCTCGTTGACCGTCTTTGAGAAGCCATACTCCGTTATTTCTATGATGCAGTCCGATTTGTTGTGAAAATAATTGTAAAGGTTTGCAGGACTGTAGCCCATTTTTGCAGCGAGCGAGCGTAAAGACGCATTTTCAATACCGTATGTTTTCAGGTATTCAAATCCCTGCTCTAAAATCTTAGCCTTGTCTTCTCTGTTAAGCTGTAATTTCATTTGTTCTCCTTGAAAGCTCCGGGGTAAACGACTGTTCACTAAGGGCATAAAAAATGGGCGTTGAACATAGATGAACATCTGTTCAGCAACGCCGGAAAAACTTAACATAACGATTTTTATCGTTATGTTTTTTTAATATACTAATTGAACATTAAATATTTATCTATGCTCCTTAGTGCAAATATTGTATCATAGAAACGAAAAAAAGGCAAGCTTTTTAATAAAATAATGAATACACTTGTTTATTTTTTATGTTTCGGACAAAAAAATCATCTATTATAATCATTTTTTTATACATATCATACAATCCTAAAACAAGCGTTCTTGATTTACAGAAATATCTGTACTGTGGTAGCTTGCAGGTGTGCTATAGTGCAAATCACCTATTTTTCTATCCCCTGACAAAAAAGGCTGTAAAAAAACTAAAATAGTTTTTTACAGCCCTATATTTACCTAACGCAATGTATTTCAACTATTGCTATTTACTCTTCTCTCTTTGCTATCAATCAATAACTTCTACAGTCTTATTATAGAACGACTTGAGAGCTGCAGTAGCCATTGTATGTGAGAGAGCTGTTTCTTCGGGTGTGAAGAGTCCGAAGGGAACTTCAACTCCCGAGTACTCGAGCATAAATGCCGCAATCTGCTGTTGAATAGCATCTGTGAAGCCAAATTCAAAGATTGGTCCTGTGATTGTGGGAATCATTGGCTTGTAGCCGATGATAATTCTGTTCCACGACTGCTCCTTGCCCCACGACGAAGTATAGTGGAACGCGTTTGCATCGTCGCTTGAAAATCTTGCGCTGCAATCCATACCGTAGATTTCAAAGAACCAACGGTTAGTCGAGCCCGGACACATACGCTTTGTCTCGAAGGTCATTGGGATTTCGTCGCCGTCCTGATTGAGTGTGGTTGCAAAAATTGTACAGTTATCAAAGGTATCGCAAACAGCCATACCACCCTTACCATCGGGACGCTCCTTGATAATATTGCTGAAATGCGCTCTTACTGTCTTGGGCTTGAAGCCGAGACGGAAGCGAACGTGCTGAGTATGGATACCAAGGTCACCGAGACATCCGTATTCACCGTTGAATTTTACCATTCTCTTCCAGTTAATAGGCTTGGTTGTGTCCATATCGCTACAATGGTTGAAGCCACAATGAATTTCGAGAACCTTACCGAATTTGCCCTCTTTGTACCAATTAATCATAGTTTGCATAGCAGGGTAGTAGGGGAATTCGCTGCAGCAACGAACGAAGGTGTTGGGGTTTTCCTTTATAGCCTTCATAATGTTTTCATTAGCCTGCTTGTCGATACCAAAGGGCTTTTCACCAAGAAGAGCCTTACCACTCTTGATTATATCTATATAGAATTGCTCGTGAAGGTTGTGGGGAACAGCGCAGTAGATAGCATCGATATCGTCCTTGTCAAGAAGCTCCTTGTAGTCCGAAACCGAGTATTTGATTTCGGGGAAGTTCTTCTGGAACCATTCCATTTCTTTGGGAACGACAGAGCAGATGCCAACGATTTCGGGTCTGGGAACGTCGTCGGTTAAATGACACCAGCGAGCTGCAGCCGAAGCAAATTCTCTTGCCATAAGTCCACAACCGATAAGTCCAAATCTTACAGTTTTCATATTATTTTCCTTTCAATTTCAAATAGGGCTGTAAATGATTTACAGCCCTAACTATATTAGCAACCGAAGTGCTTTTCTGTTTCAATTACTGCCTCTTCAATGATATCAAGACCCTTGAGAGCGGCCTCATCGTCGAGAATCATAGGAGGTGACATACGGAGAATATGTCCTGAAGGAACCCAAGCAAGACCCTTTTCAAATGCCTTTTGATAAATCATTGTACCGGCTTCAGGGAATGCTTCCTTGGTGTTACGGTCCTTAACGATTTCAATAGCCTGAAGACAACCGATTGCACGAACGTCACCGATGATAGGATGTCTGTCCATCATTTCTTTCATTCTCTTGAGCATAATTTCGCCAAGGTGAGCAGAACGCTCATTGAGCTTTTCTTCCTCGATAACCTTGATTGATTCAAGAGCTGCAACGCAAGCCATAGGGTTTCCACCGTAGCTTGAAGAAGCTGAAATCTTCTCGATCGCGGGAGCAAGGTCCTTTGAAACAGCGAGAGCTGTTACAGGGAAGCCGTTACCGAAGCCCTTACCGAGTGTAGTGATATCAGCAGTTGTATTCCAATGGTCCATAGCAAGATACTTACCTGTTCTTGCCATACATGCAAGAACTTCGTCTGCAAAGAGGAGAATTCCTCTCTTGTCGCAAAGAGCGCGAAGTGCAGGGATAAAGTCATCGGGAGGAATGATTGAACCACCCCAACCCTGAACGGGCTCGAGAACAATTGCTGCAACATTCTTGCCACCGTTAGCGCAAGCGTTGTCAAGCATACCTTCAATCATATGAATGTAGGGAGATGAGTCCTTCCAAGCTTCCTCGGGTGTTCTTCCAAAGAAGTCACGGTATGGGTTGGGTCTGGGAACGAGCATAAAGCCGGGTGCTCTCATGTGTGTGTCAGGTCCAACTACAGCAAGAGAGTTAGCACCGTAGGTCTTACCGTGGAAGTCTCTGAAGAAAGAGATAAATTCCTGCTTGCCTGTAGCTGCTCTTGCGCAACGCAGACCAGCTTCAACTGCAGTCGTACCTGAATCGTAGAACTGGAAACCACCAAAGCGTCCACCTGTGATTTCGTGAAGCTTTTCAACGAGCTCCATCTTAACCTTAGTTGTGAAGTCGTGGCAGTTCATAAGTGTAGTAGCCTGCTTGGCAACTGCCTCACTAATTTTGGGGTGACAATGTCCAAGACCTGTTACGTAGATACCTGAAGAGAAGTCGAGGTATGTATTTCCGTCAACGTCAGTAAGTGTGTATCCGTAGCCCTTTTCGAAGGTAACGGGGAAAAGCTTAACCTGACTTGAATAGCCTTTCATGTATTTAGCGCATTTTTCGTGATACTCAATAGACTTGGGTCCGGGAACGGTAGCTGATACCATATGGGGAACCTGAGTCAAGTCCATACTTGCCCAATTCTTGCTCATAGTAAAAAACCTCTTTCTTAATAATTATAGTTATTGACGCAATCGCGCCCATTTTTATTAACGATATAATTATACACAACAATTCTTTTCTTGTCAAGAGTTTTTTGCGAGAAAGTTTCGAATTATTTTCGGTTTATTTTCGATTTTGAAATGGGAATCTCGCTATGCATAACACTCTACTACGGTTAAGTTTCCTTGTATTGAGTATTTGTTTATAGCTTCGTGGGGGAGAAGGAAGTAGTCGCCCTGTTTTATTTTTCTTTCGTATCCACTTCCGATGAGCTTTCCTTCGCCCTTGATTACAATGTAAATTCCGGCTGTTTTGTCTGTGAGATATGATGCGCCTGAAAGTGTGATTCTGTTGACCGAGAAGTTTTTGGTTTGCTTTTCACCAATGAGTAGCTCAAGCTTTAATCCGTCTGTGTCGTGAAGAACCTCGGGGGCAAGCTGTACTTTGTCAATGGGGGCAAAGTCAAAGCAATCAAGTCCGGTCTCCTTGTCGAGTCCCAAATACATAAGCTCTTTTGACAGCTTGGTTTCTCCACACCAATATTCAGGCTGAATGGTAAAATCGGTGGGCTCCTGAATTTCAAGAATGAGACAGCCTGCGCCTATTGCGTGAACTGCTCGCGCAGGTACGAAAACAACGTCACCCACTTCCACCTCGCGCTTGACAATCAGATGGTCCATGGCATTTTTGTTGTTTTCGCTTTCTTCAATCGCCTTTGAAAATTCCTCTCGGGTCACACCCTCTTCAAAGCCGAAATAAATACAGCCACCGGGTCTTTTACCAAGTATAATCCAGCTTTCTTCTTTTCCGTGCTCGCTTGAAAAATGCTTTCTTGAATACTCCTTGTCGGGATGCGCCTGAATGGGCAGTCTTATTGCACTGTCAAGGAACTTTACAAGTATTCCGAGCTCGCTTTTGTTACCGAGTATTTCTTTTTTGTAGTTTTCTACAAGGGCGTCAAGCCAGATATCGCTTCCCTCGACTTTCGATACGCCTGCCTTGTCGGGCTCACCTTCGGTGGCAACGGCTTCAACTGTAGAAGCAATCCATTCCTCAGGATAGTTTCCGTCCTCGGTGTTATCGCCGAGGAAATCTCCTAAGAGCTTTCCACCTGTATAAACTCTATAAACGCGATTCTTTTCAAAGAATATCGGAGCTTCGTATATCTTCATAATTTACAATCCTTTCGGCTTCTTCAATTGATTTGTATTTTCCACATGCAGTAAGCGCAAATAGAGCAGAGCCGATTGCAGCCTCTTCACTATATTTTGGAATATTCATTTTAAGCTTGAATTTTTCTTCTATTATTTTTATCAGAGTGGGGTTGAGTCTTATACCGTTACCCGTACCTACAAGCTTCATACAGCGCTCGCCCGTTTTCTTGTACATATCGTAAAGCTCATCGCATATACCCGAAAGGCATGCGTAAATGAGGTTTGCAGGGGTGAACGTTTCTTCTGTAAGTCCCGTTATTGAAGCTTTTTTGTTAGGGTTTTCACGAGTTCCGTAGAATTGCGTTTTGAAAACTATCTCGGAGTCGGTCTTTTTGCTCAGTTCTGCCGTCATTTCGTCGTAGAGTTTCTTTTTGTCTGCGCCTGCCATTTCACATACGGATTCGAAAAATTTTTCCAGAATTGCAAACGCTCTGCCACCACAGAGTGAGCTTCCCACCATAATGCTCGTTTTTTTGGATAACGGACGAATTTCGAGTCCACTTGGCGCAACGCTTTTTTTGGTTGCCATAGAAATCTGGCTTCCCGTTCCTACGTTAAACAGCACCGTTCTGCTCGTACCTCCACCACCGATAAAGCTTGCTTGATTGTCGCCTATTGCTACCGAGACGGGTATTCCACGCCATTCGCCGAGTATAGCTGTCTCGTCGGTTATTTCGGGCTGAAGCTCGTCCTGCCAATTAAAGCTCATCGTTTCTATATCGTAGTTCCCAAAGCTTGCAGCGTCCGAAACGTGTACAAGAGGACGGTTTTTGCCTGCAAGCGTCATTGCTACGTAGTCGTGAATTGTGCAGAATACTACTGTGTTCTGGGGTATGATGGAATTATACTTGTTGTAAAAGTGCGTTACGTTTCCGTAGCCTGTATGAGAAGACATATGTTCTGCGTAGGTTTTTTTGCCAAACGGAAGGTTGCCTCTCTGGTCCTCCCAGGTATAAAGAGGACTGATAGGCTTGCCCTCGTCATCAAGATATAAGATGCCGTGCATCTGACCCGTTACGCCGATTGCATCGAGGTCTTCACAATAAAGCTCTTCGAGAATTTCGTTGATGCTCTTCATAATGGCTTGTGGGTTCTGAACTCTTTCCCATTGCTCGCCGATGAGCCAGCTGTCGTTTTTACGGTTGATTGTTTTTACCACGTCTCCCGTTTTAGAGTCCATAAGTACGCCACATATACTTGTAGTACCGATATCTAATCCTATTGCAAACAATTTTATCCCTCCAGCATTGTAGATTTTGGATCAAGTCTTCTGATAATGTCCTCCTGAATGGCAGGTGAGAGGTCAAGGAAGTTTACGAACGTTCCGTGTATTCTCATAATATATACTCCACTCGGAGCATATTTCTTTGGATTGGAGAGTACCTTTCTCAATATTTCGGGTGTAGTTACGTTGACGTAGAGATAGAATGGCGAAACGCCTGACTGATTGGGATTGAAGAAGAGAGGATTGATGATTTTGTTTCTGAACTCCACGCCCTTTTCTTCATAGCTTTCGCTTTTGAAATACTTGGGGTCAATTCCCATATGTGAAGCGTAGCCACCGTTCATTCTTATATAGGGAAGCTTCATTGCAGATAAAACTCTGAAGCCCATACCGTTTGAAGCATCACCGAACAAGGGGTCTGTTCCGTAGCCCAGCATTTCACGACTGAGTCTGCCGTCGGGAGTTGCACCAACCCAGTAGCCGTAGAGAAGGTGGGTGGACGGACTGCTGAAATCGGGACGGAAGCTGTTGCCAAGGTAGTTCTTCTGTGCCTCAACTATATCGGAAACCTTGTCGATGATTTCAGCCATTACCTCATCAACTTCGTCAATGTTATTGCCGAATTTTGCGCAGGAACGAAGGTAATCTCTGAGCTCCTCATAGCCTTTGAAGTTAACTTTGAGCGCGTCAACGAGCTTGTCTGCGTCTTCGGGGCGCTCCTTGATGAGATGAGAAACTGCTACAAGACTGTCTGCAACGACACTTGCACCGTGGATAAGACAGCCACTGCCGTTGTATTTTGTGCCCTGCTTTTTGGTGTCTCTCAAATCAATACCGTTGTCAAGTCCTCCCATAAACGATGAAAGGAATGGAACTCTGAGATTCGAAAGGGCAGAGGAGGCGCCGTTAGCTGCGTTTGCCATTCTCTTTGCAAAGAATTCAACGTTCTTGTAGAAGTTTTCCTTGAGACTTTCAAGGGGAGACACTTCCAAATCAAGCAGCTTTTCGCCGGTTACGGTTGAGCTTCCTCCCGTGAGGGTAAGCTCTAAAATTTTGGCAAGATTGAGCCAGCTGTTAGTGGTGTTTCCGTTGTCCTTGCCCATAATCAAGGGCTCCTGACAGCCTGCAATAGAAACGTCGGGCAGGTCGGCTGAGTCAACGCCGTGTTTGCCAAGCATTTCAAACAGCGAGTCGTCGTTGAAGAAGGATGGGGTGAGTACACCCGGAGTAAACAGAAATCTTCCCATTTCCTCGTAGAATTTTTGAGGAGTGTTTTTATGGAGCTTAACCGACAAAATCGGCTGGGGAAGGTTCATATCGTAGTATGCGTCCATAAGGGCATACGAGGCTGTACATGTAAGGTCGTTGCCGTCAACGTCTCGTCCACCTATTATAATGTTCTGAGAAATAGCCCAGCTTCTGTCTGCTACGTTAAAGAATACGAGGAAATGCTTGAACAATTCGCTTGCTTCTTCTCTTGTGGTGTCGAGCATATACGGCTCAAAAATCCTGTCAGCGTTTCCAACCGAGAAAGCAAATGGGTTGGGCGCTTGTTCAAGACACATAACCTGCCAGAGAAGGATGAAGAACTGGAGCGCTTCAAAGAGATTTCTTGCAGGGTAGCGAGGTACTCTTTCGAGCGTTTCAATCATCAGCTTAAGCTGTTCAGCTCTGCGAGGCGAAGCAGTTTTTATCTGTTCGCAAAGAATATCCTTGTATCTGTCGGCAAGAATAATCACCGACTCCATTGCAAGAGCCATTGCCTTGTAGCCGTCGCCCTCCTTGTCCTTGACCTTGTCGATTAGTGCCAGAACACCGAGCTTGAGTGCTGTTCTGAAGTCGGGAATTAAGTGTCCCGTTACCTGCTCAATGAAATAGGCTACCTCTTTAGTGTCGCACTCGCAGGCATCATACACCTTTGAAAGCTGTTCTACGTAGGGCGTTTTTTGCATTTGAGCTCTTACGCCGTCAATGCGTTCCTTGGTAAACTCTTCGTTTGGTTCTATGTCACCGAATACTGCCGTTGGGTCACAGTAGCCGTTGAAGGTTTCTACCTTGAAGGAAGGGTTAATGAGAGCGTAGCTTCTTGCAAAGGCATCTCTTTGAGTGCCTACGAATATTGCGTTATCGCTCACACTCAAGGGAAGCCTTTTTGCAACCTCTTTGAGTGTTTCGGCTTTTTCAATTTCCTTGCTGTCGTACTTGCCCATCAATTCAAGATTAATTTCCTGAACTATGAACCAGCCGTCGAGACGGTTTATTTTTCTTTCTTCCTTAAAAAGCTCCTTTGCCATCAGGGTGAGCTCGCCCTTGTTAAATTCTTTCATATCGCATATTCCTTTCAGGTTTCTATTATTTTAAGTCCATTGTCTGTGAATGCTTTCTTGAAGCTTGCAAAACTTTCTTTCGACACAAATCCGTTTTCGATTTCGTAGGGGGTAGTCCATTTTTCCTTTCCAAATTCGTGGTAGGAGAGAATTTCAAACGAAATGTTGTCACAGTTCAGCTCCCGAAACAGCTTTATAAAGCCGTCGGGGGAGGAGTTTATACCGTTTATGACGGGTATTCTTATCAAAGCCTGCCTTTTGCACTCTGATATTTTTATGAGGTTTTTGAGGGTTTGAGTATTGTCTGCCCCCGTCCATTTCTTGTGCAGTCCGTTGTCGTAATGCTTGAAATCCATAATTAAAAAATCAATTACGTCAAACAGCCGTTCAAGTTGAGGATGAGATCCGTTGTTTTCTATTGCAGTATGTATTCCAACTTCCTTGAGCTGTGTGAGAAGCTGTTCTGCTTCTGAAAACTGTACCGTCGGCTCCCCACCTGTCAGGGTAACACCACCACCGTCAAAGTACATCGGCTGACAGCTGACAGCTTCTTTTACAAGCTCGTCTATACTGTATTCTTTGCTCTTTCCGACACAGTCCATGCTCTCGGGATTTGAACACCATTTGCATCTGAAGTTGCACCCTTGCAGATGATATACCAAACGGTTTCCCGGTCCGTCCTGAGAGTAGTTGAACCCTTTGTTGAATATCTTCATAACATCACCTTTGTTAAAACATTTAACTAATTGAATAAAAAGCGAGTTAATAGAAAAACTCACTCAAAGCCACCGATGCGGCTGCTAAAGCTCTTTGTGTTACCTTTGATGCAGTAATGGTGACAGGGTGCCTTACGATTACGTGCTTGTTTACCTCTTGGGACAGCTTCCTGATGAGTAGCTCATCGTCGTTAAGCTCATCACCGAGAATAATCGTACCAAGGTCAAAGAGGTTCAAAAGGCTTACAATTCCACAGCTGAGATATCTGATCTCTTTGTCTATAATTTCATAGTCACAGTTATCTGTAACGTCCTTCCAGCTCTTGTAACTTGTTCCCTTGAGAATAGAGGGGATAGAAGCGTACTTTTCAAGACAGCCTCGGTTCCCACACGAGCATTCTATTCCGTTGTAGTCTATTGAAATGTGTCCAAGCTCATTGCCATAGCCTCTGTGTCCACGATATATTTTTTCGTTTACGATTATGCCCGAGCCAATACCTTCGTTAACTACTATGTATGCAAAGTCTTTTTCTTTTTTACAGCAACCAAAATATCTTTCCGAAACAGCCATTGCATTAGCGATGTTGTCAACCTTTACGGGTAGATTGCAAAGGGTGGAAAGGATTTTACTGAATTCGCAATTGTGCCAATGCTCAAAGTTCGGGGGATTGAGGATTGTTCCACTTTCGTAATCGAGAGGGCCTGGGGACGCAACGCCTATGCCAAGTAGCTTTTTGGTGTCGATTAAAGACTTATAGCTTTCAATAAGCTTCGCCATATTTTCAAGGTTTTCCTGAGCGTTATCTGATATGTAGGTGAATTTATCGTTTGCAATCTGATTTCCAATTATATCGTAAAGTCCCAACCAGAAGCCTGAACGGCTCAGAGCAAGACCGATTACGTATCTTGAATTCGGTAGAAGTCTGAGGTAGCTTGGGCGTCTGCCAACTCCCGTATAATCGGTTACGTTTTCCTCGTAAATAATGCCTTCTTTCAGAAGCTCATCGGCAAGAAAGGTGAGGGTAGCCTTGGTCAGTCCTATTTCTTTTGCAATGTCAGCTCTTGAAAAGTCTCCCTTGCGTATTAAATTAAGAACAAGCTTTTTATTGTTCTCTCTCATTACTTCCGAATTTGTGCCTGTTTGCATTTATTCACTCCTACATAGTTAATTCATTTAATTATATAACAATTTTGGTAAATTGTCAATAGAAAAATAGGGGGGCTGTTTATAAAGGAGATGTAAAAAAAGCTCAGACCGTCAAAAACAAAAAAGAAAGCTATTTAAGGCTGTTCTAAAAACTTTTGCATAGTTGATTTCAAGGTAAAAACTCAAAATGAGTTTTTTATGAAAAATTATATTGTTTTTGACTATGAACAAACCTCGCCACTGCCGTACAATTGTACGCCGACGGGCTTCGGTTTGTTCATTCTTAAGCATTTTTTCCTATCTCCTAAGAATCAAGGGCTGTAAAAAACTCTGTTCGAGTTTTTTACACCCCATTCGTCGTCACATTTTATATCACCCAAAAATTATTTCTTGATAAAATTTTTAATCGCCATAATCGTTTCGTCGCTTATTACGTGCTCAATTTTGCAAGCATCGTCGGAAGCAGTTTTTTCTTCCACCCCGATAGATTTGAGAAAATCGGTGAGAAGGGTATGCCTTTCAAAAATTTTTTTGGCAGTACTAATTCCTTCGTCTGTGAGTGTGAGTGCGCCGTCCTTTGCCATAAGTAAGAGTCCGTCGCGCTTGAGAATACCTACGGCACGGCTTACGCTGGGCTTGGAATATCCCATGCTTTCGGCAACGTCAATGCTTCTGACAGTATTTGATTTTTGCGTTAGAACGTAGATTGTTTCAAGATACATTTCTGCCGATTCGTGCAAGCTCATTGTAAACACCTCCAATATTATTTATATCAGTATATCATATTTTTGTGCATTTTGCAAGTAATTAAAAAAATATTAAATTTTTTCCAATAAACTTATTGACAAAATAATAATATGGTGTTATTATATACGAGGTTAGCAATGGCTAATTTGGTAAAAGCAGGGGGATACACATGAGTTTAATTCAAGCTGAAGAGGGAAAAGAGTATATCATACAGCAGATTAATACCGATGATGAAGAGCTCAATGCTTTTTTATTCTCGCTTGGTTGTTATGAAGGAGAAGCAATCACAGTTATTGCATTCAGAAAAGGTGGATGCACCGTTTCAATTAAAGACGGAAGATATAATATAGATAATCAGTTGGCAGAAGCTATAATTATTTAATATAGCTTCTAAGCCATATTTTTTTGGTTGATAGTTAGCTGTGTCTAACCTTGGCATATAAATTATAATCCGAAAAGTTGATAATAGGGAGGAATATATTATGAGAATTGCCTTAACAGGTAATCCTAACTCGGGTAAGACAACAATGTATAACGCTCTTACGGGTAGTAACGAAAAGGTTGGAAACTGGGCAGGCGTTACTGTCGATAAGAAGGAGCATCCTATTAAAAAATCATATACCGGTGGAGCTCGTCTGATAGCTGTTGACCTTCCGGGAGCATATTCGATGTCTCCCTTCACGTCGGAGGAAAGCATCACGAGCGTTTACGTAAAAAATGAAAACCCCGATGCTATTATCAATATAGTGGATGCTACAAATCTCAGCCGAAGCCTCTTTTTTACAACTCAGCTTTTAGAGCTTGGTATTCCCATGGTGGTAGCGCTCAACAAAAGCGATATTAATGAAAAAAAGCATACTACGATAGACACGGTTGCTTTGTCCGAAAAGCTTGGCTGTACGGTTGTTGAAACGGTATCTACCTCGGCAGACGGTCTGAAGGCTGTTGTTGATGCAGCAGTAGCTAAGGTTGGAAGTAAGCAGACTGCTCCTTACGTGCAGGGCGATATCGACCTGACAAGCAAGGAGGCAGTAGAAAAGGCAGACAGAGAACGCTTTGAATTTGTAAATAAAATCGTTAAAGAGGTTGAAACCCGTAAGGTTCTCACAAAAGATAAGAACGTTGGGGATAAAATCGATGCTGTTCTTACAAATAAATGGCTGGGTATTCCGATTTTTGCAGTTGTAATGTATCTTGTATTCCAGATTTCTCAGGTTTGGCTTGGGGCTTGGATAGCTGATGGAATAGAGCTTGCTAACGGAACCTTTATTCCCGGTCTTGTTCCTCTGCTTGAAGGCTTCCAGGGCTGGGTTGGCGAGCTTCTTGGTGACGCAAATCCTCTTCTTTCGGCAATTCTCGTTGACGGTGTAATCGGAGGCGTTGTAGCCGTTGTTGGCTTCTTACCTCTTGTTATGGTAATGTATTTCCTCATCGCTCTCTTAGAGGACTGTGGATATATGTCGCGTGTCGCTGTTGTCCTCGACCCGATTTTCAAGAAGGTTGGTCTTTCGGGTAAATCAGTTATACCCTTTGTTATCACAATCGGTTGTGCAGTTCCCGGTATTATGGCAAGTCGTACTATAAGAAACGAACGTGAACGCAGAGCAACAGCAATGCTTTCTCCGTTTATGCCTTGTGGTGCTAAAATTCCTGTAATCGCACTTTTTGCAGGTGCTTTCTTTGATAATGCTGGCTGGGTTAGTACTGTGATGTACCTTTCGGGTATTGTTCTCATTTTCCTTGGCGCTTTGCTTGTAAATAGTATAACGGGAAATAAGGCGAAAAAATCATATTTCATTATAGAGCTTCCCGAATATAAGATTCCTTCTTTCTGGGGTGCATTCAAATCAATGTGCGCTCGTGGTTGGGCTTACATAGTAAAAGCAGCTACAATCATTCTTCTTTGTAATATGGCAGTACAGCTTATGCAGACGTTTACCTGGAGCTTGAAGGTGGCTGAAAGCGCAGATGCATCAATTCTTGCTTCTATCGCTTATCCCTTTGCTTACCTTTTGGTTCCCATTGTCGGTGTTCTTTCCTGGCAGCTTGCAGCAGCAGCGATTACAGGCTTTATCGCAAAGGAAAATGTTGTTGGTACGCTTGCAGTTTGCTTCGTAGGACTTGAAAATCTTATTGATGCTGAAGAGCTTACTCTTATAGAAGGCGCAGGCGCAGAGGCTGCAGGTATTATGGCAATAACAAAGGTTGCAGCTCTTGCGTATCTGATGTTCAATCTTTATTCACCTCCTTGCTTCGCTGCTATCGGTGCTATGAACGCTGAAATGAAGAGCGCTAAATGGCTTTGGGGTGGTATCGGTCTCCAGCTTGCAGTTGGTTATACCATAGCGTATTTTGTTTACACTATCGGCACTCTCATCATTGCTCCTGCCTCTCTCAGTGTTGGCGCTGCTATTTGTGGTTTTATTGCCGTTCTTGCATTTGCAGCTGTTATAATCGCTTTAATTGCAAATACAAACAAAAAGCTTAAAGAAGAAGCTGCTTTGAGAAAGTAATATGGAAAATATAATTATTATAGCAATCCTCGTTTTAATCATTGGTGCAATAGTGTTCTACCTCGTCAGAGCAAAGAAAAAAGGACAAGCCTGTATTGGCTGTCCCTACGCTAAAAGCTGTCAAAAGCATAAATGTGATTGTAATACGAAAAAAGATTAAAAATATCAGGGCTGTAGAAAAGGTGATACCTTTTTTACAGCCTCTTTTTAGTCCTTGCTTTTATAAAACAACATACAATGACAGTACCCCTCAAAGTCGGGGTCTGCTATCTGTTTTCTGAATTCCTCGCACATACACTTGTATTCGGGTGTTTTTGGAAGTCGGCAGGGACAGTATCCGTCCTTTGCCTTCAGTCCGTCTCTTACTTTTTCTACAATTTCACGATTTTCGTTTAATCTTAGTGCCACTAAATTCACCTCACGAAAAAAGTATACCACAAAAAGCTTGTATTTTCAATATTTAATTCTATAATTGACAGTTTGTTCATAATATGCAATATGAAAAAAGTTAGAAGATTTTTATACAACGCCTCTTTGATGGTTATAACCACTGTGGCATTAAGGATAATATCACTTTTGTTTTCGGTCTGGCTCTCGCGAAGGGTAGGGGAAGAAGGACTCGGACTTTATTCTCTGACAAGCTCGGTTTACAGACTTGGAATAACGCTGTCATCAGCAGGTCTTGGCTTTGCGTCAACCAGAATTATTGCAGAAGAAATCGAAAGAAAAAATTCGGGTGAGGCAGCTCGTACAGCCGAGTGCTGTCTCGGCTTCTCTCTGGTATTTGGAAGCGCAATAGCAGTTTTGTTTTTTGCATTTTCCGAGCAGATTTCAGGCATTTTCCTGAACGATTTACGAGCTGCACCCTCAATTCGTATGATGGCAATAAGCTTTCCCTTTATAGTTATGTCGGGAATAATAAACGCTTATTTTACGGCTGTCGGCAGATTGTCCAAAAATGCTTTGCCAATGCTTCTTGACCAGCTTGTCAGAATTGGCGTAACCTATTTTATGCTACTGCGATTTGATGGCAAAAACCTTTCGTATGCCTGCCTTTCGCTTATTGTAGGTGGAATTTTTGCAGAGGTTATTTCTTTTGCACTGAGCTTTCATTTTTATAATAAAGACAAAAAACGTCTGATGAACGGAAAACATAAAAGAACACCTCTTGCAAAGCGTATTTCGGCAATTGCTCTGCCCGTTGCCTTCAGCTCGTTTATTCGTACGGGTCTGCATTCTATAGAGCATATGTTCATACCCTCAGGACTCAGAAAACGGGGGGTGGATTCCTCTCGTGCGCTTGGTCTTTACGGAATGATTACGGGTATGGTTTTTCCCGTAATTATGTTTCCGTCTGCTTTTTTGTATGCAGCGTCGGATTTGCTTATTCCTGAGTTTTCAGCCTGCAATGCCTCGGGCGATGAAAAAAGACTCAGGAGACTTACGGGTAAGGTAATGCAGTTAACCTCGTTTTTTGCCGTTGGTGTGTCGGGCATAATTTTTGGTTTTGCCGAGGAGATAGGAAGAGTGTTTTATAAAAGCGAGGAATGTGGACTTTATATCAAGCTCCTTGCCCCCTTGATTGTTTTTATGCTCTACGACCATCTTGCCGACGCTATTCTGAAAGGGCTTGGCGAGCAGAACAGCGTTGTAAAATATAATATAATCGATTCGGTTTCAAGCGTTTTACTCGTGTGGCTTTTAGTTCCTGTTTTCGGGCTTGGTGGATACGTTTTCGTCGTGTGGTTCGGCGAGGTTTTGAATTGCATAATGTCATCAGCCAAGCTTGCCGGACGCACTCATGTCCCGGTCAGATTCTGGGGCTGGTTTATTGAGCCCTTTATTGCCATAGCCCTTTCGGTTATTATAACCAGAACTGTTATGACCCTTATTCACGGGGCAGTCGCAAGTGGATTTTTTACAATAATCGTAGCCTTTCTCGTATCGGGTCTCATTTATATGCTCATACTTAGGATTTTTGGCTGTATCACCCTTAACGATTATAAGCTGATGTACCGTGCGCTTTCGAAACGATAAAAATGTTCACGTTAATTATTGACTTGAACTGTCTTTTGTGATACATTATATAGTAAAGATGATATTATAGCCGAAGGGAATCGAACTATTATCGCCGAGAAAAGCCCTTTTCGGTCTAAATTTTCCCTTGTCGCTTGGAATACGTGTAGTATTCCTGCACTTCGCTGAAAAATTTATCCTCGAAAATTATCTTTCCTCGGTTCGA
>JAZNRH010000037.1:0-2177 GCA_045590615.1 Eubacteriales bacterium | reverse complement strand
AAAAAAGGGGCTGTAAAAAAACTAATTTAGTTTTTTTACAGCCCATTTGTTTTAATCGAGCTTATCGAATGCCTTAATTACCTTCTTAAGACTTAATCTTGCGTTATTATAGCGCTTTGAATAGGTGGATTCGAAATTATTGTCGCCTGCTCTCATCATATAATACGGAGTATATCCAAGACTTGAAAAGCTATTATAAACAAAGTCAAAATCAAAGTAACGATTATCGAGAACTATATCGAGAACCTTCTTGGATTCACTATCTCTGAGATATCTTGTTTTGAATGCGATTTCGTAAATAGTAGGTGTTAACGTCTTCCACGATTCATAAGCAAGTGCCTCCGAGCAAACACCGATGAATTCAAGGTCCTTAGCCGTCTTGG
Source organism: Eubacteriales bacterium (assembly GCA_045590615.1). Classification (GTDB taxonomy): domain Bacteria; phylum Bacillota; class Clostridia; order Oscillospirales; family SIG627; genus RGIG6353. Next base: position 1,794 of record JAZNRH010000037.1, on the reverse strand, counting down.
GTATTGCCATACAGGTATGCTCACCGTAAACGTGTGAATGATATTCCTTTTGATATTCATTCCACTTGGGGAAAGGAAGAATTCCGTAATCGTCCTCAAAATCACGAAGTGATGATGAAGCAACATAGCTAAGATAACCTGCTGTCAGAATTGACTGCTTGTTAAGGAACATACTGTATTCCTTATTCTCCCCCTCCTCATATTTTGCGTATATACCGGACGTATTGTAGTATATATCGTAAACTGTCTGCATAATGGGGTTAATCTTATCGGTCTTCATTACGAAGGTGGGAACTCCGTCCTCGTTCTTTGCAACACAAGGGTTATCAAATGCCCATATCCAAGCGTTTGTAGTACTGCCTATATTGAAGGTTGCACCGTAGAAGTCACCCTCGGTACGGTCACCCGAACCGTCGGTATCCATATAGATGTCCTTGAGCATTGAATACATTGCATCATAAGTCCAATTTCCGTCAAGAACAAGCTCGTAAAGATTACCTACATCCCATGCATTTGCAAGATTTTTGTTGAATATCAATATACAAGTACAAGTGATAGCAGTTGCATTAAGGTCGGAAATTGCAAGTATTGCCTTGCCGTCATATGTAAGCTCTTCTGCATTTGATGCTGCCCACCATGGCTTTGAAAAATCTACGTGAGGTACGTCGTACCAGTTTATGAAAAGATTCTTGGGAACCATTGAGCCTGCTGTCATAAGATGGTTTACGATAAGGTCAAATTCATCGGAGCCCGAAAGAATTGCCTTTGAAACGTAGTTGGACAACGTTGTTATATCTGCGTTATAGGCAAGCTCAATCTTACAATTCAGCTTATCCTCTACAGCCTTATTTCTCGTAACCTTAGCATCTTTAATAAGGTCGCCCTTATTAATATCTTCTGCTGCAGGGAACATCTCATATCCATCGTTATGGCATACTACTCTGAGTGTTTTGCCACCAAAATCAATACCATCATCAAGTCCGTCATCTACCGCAGCACGCTCAGCAAAAATGTCGCCCTTTTCAAGCGCTGCTTCCATACTTTCATCGGAAGAAACAACTTTTTTCTCGGTTTCGGATTCTTCTTCCTTACAGCCCACAAATGCAAGGCAAGAAATAATCATTGAAATAATCAACACTATCGATAACGTTTTTTTCATTTCATTTTCCTTTCAAAAATTAATATTCCTGTATTATTATATCAAAAAAGAAGATTTCAATCAATATACAATGTAGACAAAAATACTCTATTTTTTTCAGCAAATAGTAAAAAGCAAGAGGCGTGAATTCACAACCTCTTGCTTTCGTTTTATCTTACGCCCATTGCGTTTCCAATATAATTTGTGGCAGATTCAAAACCGTTTTTTACGTTCTCCTTGGCTTTGTTATAGGAATTTTTTATTCTGTTTTTTGTATTTTGGTCTACAGAATTTTCTTTATTTCTATCTCTTACGCTATCGTTGTAATAGCTGTACATTCCGTTATCGGCATCATAATTTCTGCACGAAACTAAAGTGGTTGACATAAGCGCAACCATTGCAACTGCAAGAATTATCTTTTTCATTTTGTTTCTCCCATTTATAAAATTTAGAAGCCTTTTTCCCCAAAGGGGTGCTTTTTAGCAAAAAGCACCCCTCTGGACTCCCCGAAAAGCATTTTTGTTTCTTCTCTATAACTCATCCTAAATCGTTATATTATCTCTCAATTCTTTACTTTTCTATCGCTTTTTAGCAAAAAGCACCCCTCTGGACTTCCCGAAAAGCAGTTTTGTTTATCTATTCCCAGATAACTTTAT
>JAZNRH010000036.1:0-3226 GCA_045590615.1 Eubacteriales bacterium | reverse complement strand
TTTTATTCTGCCCCGGTAAAACCGGGGGTTTATTTCCACGCCTAAAGGCACCAAAAGGAATGAGTCCGGTGCAATACCGAACTCATTCACAAGCAAGTTAATATTTAATTTTTGTCTAAACTTTGGGGTTCACTTCATTTTTCAAGTTGCGTTTATTTATTTTATTCTACAGTAATCTCAGCAGCTTCGCTATCATCTTCGTTTTCTGTATTTCCTATGTTATCGTCAACGCCTTCTATTACGCAATCAATGTCGTCGTTGTAATCGTCTTCAAATAAGTCATCGTCAACCCAATCGCTACCCCAGAGAAGTCTTTCTTCTGCCTTTTCCTCTTCTGTGTGCCATACAATAAGTGCTGCACCCGAAAGTGCTGCAGCAAGGCTTACACCAAGGTATGCATTAGCTGATTTTTTCTTCCTTGAGAAAAACACGAAGAAAAGTACGAGAAAAGTTAGTGCCTGTGCAAGCAATGCGATTCCTGCGATTAATTTTGTTTTTTTAAGCATAATGTACACTCCTTTTACAATTTTTATTTTACTGCTATTTTTTGTGCAGTTGTTTACTAAAATAGGGAAGGGCTACGCTTTGCTAACAAGATAAGCGTTTATAAATCCGTCAAGACTGCCGTCCATGACTTTTTGAATATCGCCCGTTTCGTGCTCTGTGCGATGGTCTTTTACCAAGGTGTATGGCATAAAGACGTATGACCTGATTTGTGCGCCCCATTCAATGTTGAGCTTTACACCCTTGATGCTGTCAATTTTATCAAGTTGTTCCTTCTCTTTAATCTGCAAAAGTTTGGACTTGAGCATCTTAAGAGCAACCTCTTTATTTTGAAGCTGGCTACGTTCATTTTGACATCCAACGATAATTCCTGTAGGAATATGTCTGATTCTGATAGCAGAGTCTGTCTTGTTTACGTGCTGACCACCTGCGCCAGAAGCTCTATGTGCTTCAATTTCCAAATCCTCTTCACGTATTTCTATATTCATATCATCGGACAACTCGGGCATAACCTCGACCGAAGCAAACGACGTATGTCTTCTTCCGGAAGAATCAAAAGGGGAGACACGGACAAGACGGTGAACACCGTTTTCTCCTTTAAGATAACCGTATGCAAATCTACCCTCGATAGAAAAAGTAACGCTTTTTATACCAGCTTCATCACCTTCAAGAAGATCAAGCGTTTTCGCCTTAAAACCGTGCATTTCGGCATATCTGCAATACATTCTGAATAGCATTTGAGCCCAATCCTGAGCCTCCGTACCACCTGCGCCGGGGTGTATTGAAATAATTGCGTTATTCTTGTCATATTCGCCTGATAAAAGTATCTGGATTTTCTGAGCTTCGTATTCACTTTCAATTGCAGAAACTTCTTCTAAGAGCTCATCTACCATGCTTTCATCATCTTCGGCTATTGCAAGCTCCAATAGCTCTGTTGCATTTTCGTGACGACTTTTCAAATCAAGATAGGATTCAAGTCTGTACTTATCGTCTTTTAGTTGTACAAGTACAGTTTGTGAGTTCTTCGGGTCGTTCCAGAACTCCGGTTCTTGAGATTGTTTTTCGAGCTCTTCTACCGACTTTTTCAAGCCTTCTATATCAAGAGAGTCACTTAATGCGTCGATTTTTTTGCCAAGCTCAGAAAGTGTTTGCTGTGATTGCTCTAATAGTAGTACCAAAAGTATAATCCTCCGACTTTATTCTGTTATTATTATACTATAATTATACTTTTTTGTAAATAGATTTGTTCTATTTTTTTGTTTTTTAACATTTTATTCCTATTGACAATAAAGTTATATATTGGTAAAATAATTCCGTGAAACGTCTGACCAAAACATTTTAGTGCTTTTGTCACGACTTTTACTTTTAGCAATATAGAATAAGCAGTTTTCGTCCAGTTTTCCTATTCTGTTAGACGTAACACTGCATTTGCATCTTCCATTTATTTGGTAAATACATTCTTTGTTACAATAAATCTGGCTGTACATAATCAATCTCCTTTACTAAAATTATCTGTATAATCACAAAAAATAAAGTAAAAAATCAATTATTTATTATAAGTTTAATATAAGAGCTCTATATTAAAATAAGGTTACAATTATGAAATTTATCAAAAAATCAGGTCTTCCCGAAACAAAAGTAAAATATGCTATCGTTGACAATAGGGTAGATAAAGGAATTACAAGTGAGCTTCAAACACTTGGAATTAATACAATAAAAGTTGATAATAATCCTTCATTACAAGAGCCCATATCTGCACATTCAGATATGAACGTTTTGCATCTCGGTGATAAATCATTTTACGTAGCAGAAGAATTTATTAACGGCTTTGATAAACAATTGGGGAATATAGATTGTGAAATTTTTAACAATAGTCGAGTTGTTAAAAATTTGGGAAGGGAATATCCGTACGACGTATTATTGAATGCTGCAATAGTCGGAGACTATATTATTTGTAACCAAAATACTGTTTCGAAAGAAATAATCGAAAATAGTGGTAAAAAGCTGATTCCGGTCAATCAAGGCTACACTAAATGTTCAATAGCTGTTGTAACAGAAAATGCTTTAATTACTGATGATATTGGTATTTACAATTCCATTGGAAATCTGTTTGACGTATTATTAATAGAAAGAGGTCAAATAGAATTAAAAGGATATAACTATGGTTTTATTGGTGGAGCAACAGGAAAGATTAAGTATGACGAATTAGCGTTTTACGGAAATCTCAAAGAATTGAATTGTAGTGATAGAATTATTTCCTTTTGCAGAAATCACGGAGTATATTGCTATTCATTGTCTAAACAACCTTTATATGACTACGGAAGCCTTTTGCCGATAATAGAGACATAGCCCCCTTTTCATCCATTTCCTATACCCCCAATTATACAAAATTTGCATTTTGTATAATTGGGGTTCTCTTCGTCCAAAGAAAAATCTTATGAAGTGGAGCAACGTACTTTCCGTCAGCAGTTTTGATATCAAAGACAGAAGCTATTTCCCCCATTACAAAACGCAAGTCACCACCACACGAAATGAGATATCGTTCAGCAAAATTTTCTCTTGTCTGCAGCTCTACACGATACCAGCTATCAATGGTAACCTCGTTATCTTTGATTATCTGAGGAAGATTAGAATTGTCAAAATTACCAGCTTCGTCTGTGAGTTGGAATTTTTTATCATAGATACGTACCATTCTATCAGCTCCGGTAGAACCAAGATATAT
>JAZNRH010000035.1:0-16302 GCA_045590615.1 Eubacteriales bacterium | reverse complement strand
ATAAGCATAACAAATTTTATCCTTATTTTACATATGTTTTCATTGTTTTATGTGGTCTAACCTTTTTTTACATCCCCTTGAGGGCGCTTTTTAACAAAAAGCGCCCTTTTGTCATACCCCTTTTAGAAAAGCGTTGTTGTTTAATAAAATAATAGAAGTTTAATTTTTGTTGTTTTTTAGTTGCAAAATTGAAAGATATGTGCTACAATATCTATGCCAAATCAATTTAATATTAAAACTAAGGGTATATTGTAGGGATAATTATACCTTATTTTCGCATACTTATCAATATGTGAACTTGTTAAAAATGCAAGCTCGGTTAATATTGATGAGTATGTTATATACCGTTTAATATTAAATTGGTTTGGCGACTCCGAGCCTTGCGTTTTTTGTGCGACGGCTTCGGTTGTCGCACTTTTTATTTTTAGGAGGAAAAGATGAAAAAAATTATTATTGCAATAACGTTGAGCATTTTCTTATTTGTGGGCTGCGCAGAGCAAACGGCTGTTAAAGAGGATGACGGCTTATACAGAGATTACGGTGAATATGAGAGTGCATATTTTTATGTAGTGAACAAGAGTACAGGAAAATTTCATTATGATGACTGTAGCAGTGCAGAGCAGATAATTGAAAAGAATAGAGCAATATCAAATCTTTCAAGGGAAGAATTGATAGAGCGAGGCTATTCACCTTGTGGAAGATGTAAACCGTAACAAAAAAATCGCAGTTGAAAACAACTGCGATTTTTGATATATGCGAATTAATTAGTTGCACTCTGCTGTGAGAGGACCTGCAAGCTCCTTGAGGTAAACGATTACGCCGGGAAGAGTTGGCATAAACGATGAAGGAATCCATGTGCAAGGACCGTAACGGAGAGTCATCCAGAGTGACATACCCTGCCACTGCATACCTCTTGAAAGAGCACCGTCGCAACCACCGATAATCTTGTCTGATTGGAGGAAGAGACCCGGACCGATTGTATTAGCACGGCAAGGAACAAGAGTTGTACGGCTCTTGAAGCTTGTGATAGCGTTTTGCTCGATTGTAAGAGGATGAAGCTTTGCACCTATGCGATAGTAGTTGTCCTTCCAAGCTTCAACGGAATCAAATTCTGCTGCAAAGTGGGGCTCCCAGAAAGCGATGTGACACATACGTCCGATACCGAATACGGTAACGAGCTTTGCGCCTTCAGCCTTGAGTGCCGCAATCTTTTCGGGATAGGTGGGGAGGTTCGTTTTGGTTGCAAAGTTTCTCTGGTTAACGGGAACTGTATTTTCTCCAAGAGGGTTGTAGAAAGCCTTTTCCATTGCATTCTGCAAAGCTCCGTCGTTTGAAGGGTCAAGAGTGTTTCCGTCAGCGTCTGACCATTCGTCCATATTGAAGCCGTAAACGTGGTCGCACTTTACGTCCCAAGCCTTGAGGAAATAAACAGCCCATCTGTACATACCCATAGGACCTACGGGAAGAATCATAGCGAGCTTTCTGCCTTCATCACGGCAGTTCTTAATTTCAAGAGCGATTTCGTGACCGAGGATCATGTCGAATTCGTACACGTTATCAGCGCATTTGAGTCCAAAATCCTTGTTCCAGAAAGCTTGTCTTTCTTCGATTGATTCGGGAGGGTTAGAACAGCAAGCGTCAATTTTTGCCATGTCCCATCCCTTTGGATAAAAGCCCTCAAGTAAAGAGCCTTCTACAGTTGATAAAAAGTCCATAGTAAATCTCCTTTTATGTAAAAAAATACTTACATTTCAATTCTAACACTTATTTTTCGAAAAATCAAGTCTTTTATAAAAAAATATGAATATTGGGCTGAAATTAATTGACAATGCTATGAAATTATGCTAAAATTACTATGTTCTAAATACTATGTATGAGGTTAGCTTTCAATGGCAATAAAAAAATATACGACCACCTCGCCGAGCGAGACTGAATCGGTTGGCAGAGAGCTGTTTTTGTCACTTCCTTATCCTGCCTTCGTCGCTTTGTACGGGGACCTTGGCGCAGGCAAAACGGCTTTTGTCAGAGGTATGGTTTCGGCATTTTCGCCCGATGCAATCGTATGCAGTCCGACCTATAATATCGTAAATAAATATTCGTTTGAAAATAAGTCGTTATATCACTTTGATATGTACAGAGTCACAGATGACGACGACCTTTATTCGGTTGGCTTTTACGATTATCTTGACAACGGAATAATTGTTTCCGAGTGGAGCGAAAATATTTCATACGCAATTCCCGACGATGCAGTTCGGGTTACGATTAGTAAGTGTGATGACGAAAACAAAAGAGAAATAACGGTGGAAAAGTAAATGATTATATTATCTCTTGATACAACTGCCGTAACGGCGAGCGTTGCGCTCCTTGACGGTGAAAAGGTTATAGCTTCGTCGAGCGTACACAACAAGCTCACTCACAGTGAAAAAATTCTGCCTATGATTGACGAGCTGCTCAAAAATTCGGGGTATACTATAGACGACGTTGAAGTAATCGGCGTGTCGGAAGGACCCGGCTCGTTTACCGGAGTGAGAATCGGTATTGCGACGGCAAAGGGGCTTGCCTATTCAAAGGGGCTTCCGATAGTGCCCGTTTCATCACTTGAGGCGCTGGCAGAAAATTTCAGATGTTTATCGGAATTTGAAGGGGAAAGGATATTGCTTTCGCCCTCTATGGACGCAAGGCGCGACGAATTGTACAACGCTCTTTTCGAGCTTAACGGCAACGGCATTGAAAGAATTACCGAGGACAGACCGATTTCCTGCTCTGAGCTTGAGGAGGAAATAAAGGATAGAGAGCAAAAGCTCTTAATCAACGGTGACGGCGCAGAAAAGCTTTTTGAATATCTCAAAGGCAGAAGGGTAAAGGTTACCCCAATTCTTGCGCCCGAAATTCTCTTGAGACAGAACGCTGTTTCGGTAGGTAAAATTGCCTATAGGAAATATAAAAACGAAGAATATCTTGACGCATCAAAAATAGCTCCTCTGTACCTCAGAACCTCACAGGCAGAGCGAGTAAGTAATAAGGAGAAATAAAAATGATAGCAATTGGAGCAGACCACGGTGGATTTGAACTGAAGGAAGAGATAAAAAAATATCTCACAGACAAAAAAATTGAGTTTGTTGATTTCGGAACGGATAGCAACGCATCGGTAGATTATCCGATATATGCAAAGAAGGTTGCCGAGGCAGTAGCAAACGGCAGCGCAGAAAAGGGAATTCTTTGCTGTGGTACGGGAATAGGAATGAGCCTTTGCGCCAATAAGGTGGAAGGAATACGTGCTATATGCAACAACGATAGCTACAGCGTAAAGTTTTCAAGACTTCACAACAATGCCAACGTAATTTGCTTTGGTGGCAGAACGATGGGAGTAGAGTCTGTACTCTTCAATCTTGAGATTTTTCTCAATACCGAATTTGAGGGTGGCAGACATCAGAGAAGGGTAGAGCTTTACGATAAAATCATCTAATTATTTTATATTTTATATTGCCAAAATCGGCTTTTTGTGTTATACTTAAAACAATAATAATAAAAGAGGACATTCAAAATGAAAGAGTATAAAAATTTTGTGGTTTGCGACCATCCGCTTATTCAGCATAAGCTTTCAATTCTCAGAGGAGTAGACACCGGCTGTAAGGAGTTCAGAGAGCTTGTCAGCGAAATCGCAATGCTGGTAGCCTACGAGGCAACCAGAGACCTTCCCCTTGAGGACGTTGAAATAACAACACCTCTTGAAAAAATGACAGGTAAGGCTATCGCAGGCAAAAAGCTTGCCATAGTTCCTATTCTCAGAGCAGGACTTGGAATGGAGCCGGGTATTCTCACTCTCATTCCCGCGGCAAAGGTAGGTCATATCGGACTTTACCGTGACCCCGAAACAACACTTCCTGTTACTTACTATTGTAAGCTTCCTCAGGACATTGCTGAGAGAGTTACAATTATAATTGACCCAATGCTTGCGACGGGAGGCTCTGCTATTGCAGCAATTGACCTTCTCAAGAATGCAGGCGTTAAGAATATTAAGATGATGAATATCGTTGCTGCTCCCGAGGGCGTAGAGGCTGTACTTTCAGCTCATCCCGACGTGCAGGTGTATGCTGCAGCTCTTGACAGAGAGCTCAATTCACACTCCTACATTTTACCGGGACTCGGAGATGCTGGCGATAGAATTTTCGGAACTAAATAATAACAAGTAGTTATTTCACAAGATACGAACTAAGACCATGCTAACCGGGGAGTCAGCGGCACCTTGTAACCTGCAATCCGCTATAGCAGGGGTGAATTCCCGAACAAAGGGAGTCTGATGTGCAGCTGCTCTTACGGATGGGCGTTGACGAATGGGTCTTGTGCAATTAAAGGCTGTGAACTATGTCAGGTGGGGAACCAAGCAGCATTAAGCAGTTTATTTAATGTGCCACGAGGAAGCCTGTTCTGAGCTTTGAAGTAGGATAACGTGTATATCTGATTTTTCGATGTTGGGTGCATGGTCTTACTTCGTATCTTGCGTTTTGAAATAAGGAGAATTTTGATGTATCAGGCTTTATACCGAAAATGGCGACCTCAGACGTTTTCTGACGTCGTCGGACAAGAACATATTACTTCGGTTTTGCAATATCAGGTTGAGAACGACAAGCTTTCGCACGCCTATATTTTCTGTGGCTCAAGAGGTACGGGAAAGACCACCTGCGCAAAGCTTCTTGCCAAGGCTGCCAATTGTACCAATCTTCAAAACGGCAACCCTTGCAACGAATGTGAGTCCTGCCGTTCGATTAATGCAGGCACTGCAGTTGACGTAGTAGAGCTTGATGCAGCATCGAATAACAGAGTAGACGATATAAGAGCGCTTTGCGACGAGGTTGTTTACCCACCATCACAGTTAAAGAAACGAGTGTACATCGTAGACGAGGTACATATGCTCACAATGCAGGCATTCAATGCGCTTTTGAAAACGCTTGAAGAGCCACCCCAACACGCAATATTTATTCTTGCTACAACCGAGCTCCAGAAGGTACCTGCAACTATAATGTCAAGGTGTCAGCGCTTTGATTTTTCGAGAATTAAAAAAGACAAAATCATTGACAGAATAATGCACGTATGCTCCGAAGAAGGAATAAGCATGGAGCGTGAGGCAGCCTCGGTTATTGCAAATCTTTCTGACGGCGCAATGAGAGACGCACTCAGTCTGCTTGAGTCCTGCGCATCAAAGGGTGGATTTATTACAGCCGAGTACGTTATAAATCTTTTGGGACTTTCAAACAGAGAGCAGTTGATTGAGCTTTTGTATGCCTCGGCAAAGCAGAATACCGTCAGGGCAATAGCAATAGTCAACGAGCTTTATGAGAAGAACGGAGATATTTCCTCTTGCTTTTTTGAGCTTTTGTCGCTTTGTAGGGATACTCTCGTTGTGAAAAATGTGGCGTCACCAACAAGGTTTCTGAATTGTACCGATGCAGAGCTTGAAAGACTTCGTGAAATTGCCGATTCAATTTCCAACGATACTCTCAATTATTTTATCGAGGAATTGAAGAGCTTTATCAATTCTCCCGACATATTCGGAGTAAATAAAAAGGTGACGGCAGAGATTACAATCATCAAAATGACTTCTCCCTCATCAGTAATTGCACTCGATTCTCTGGCAGACAGAATTTCACGTCTTGAATCTGCAATAGAAAATGGCGTCAAGCCGACGAAAGCGCCTGCCAAGGAGCAAAAGGCAGAGGAAAAGAAGCCCGTACCCGAGCCCAAAAAGCAGGAGCCCAAGGTCAGCGCTCCTATAAACAAGGACGTTTTCGAGCAGATTTCCGATTTTATACGTAAGTTCGGTGAAAAAGAGCCGATGAACAAGTTCTTTATGGACACAGCAAAGCTTTTGCTTAAGGGTAACGAGCTTGTAATTGTTACCGATTCCCTTGGTTATTCAATGCTCAACGCACCACACCCACTTGAAACTGCATTGATGATAGCTAAGGAGCTCAATGGCGATATAACGTCGGTCAGGGTGGTAGATAGCCCCGACGCAGTACAGCAGAATAATGATAATAATGATTTAGATACATTGTAAAGGAGAAACGAATATGAAAGCACGCATACCAAAGGAGCTTACGGGTGGACCTCAGAATATGAACGCAATGCTCAAGCAGGCGCAGAAGATGCAGGAGGATATGAACACCCTGCAGTCCGACCTTGAAGCCAGAGAATACGAAATATCTGCAGGTGGTGGAATGATAAAAATTACCATCAACGGAAAGAAGGAAGTAAAGGCAATAAAGATTGCTCCCGAAATTGTTGACCCCGACGATATCGAGACACTTGAGGATATCGTAACTGCCGGCGTTAATGAAGCAATAAAGAGGGTAGAGGATACTGCAGCAGAAGAAATGTCCAAGATTACGGGCTCGCTTAACCTACCGGGTATGTTTTAATGTATAATTTTATAGAACCACTTGAAAAGCTGGTCGAGCAGTTTCGTCGACTTCCGGGAGTCGGTTATAAGTCGGCAGTCAGAATGGCTTTTGCAATTGTGGATATGGACAACGAAACAGCGATTGAATTTGCCAATGCAATTACCGATGCGAAGGAAAGAATTACAGTTTGCTCGGTGTGTCACAACATTAGTGACAGTGAAATCTGTCCAATTTGCTCATCTCAAAACAGAGACAGGTCGGTTATTTGCGTAGTTGAGGGCGTAAAGGATATCATTGCGCTTGAAAAGGTGAATGAGTACAACGGACTTTATCACGTGCTTGGAGGACTGATTTCTCCGTCGGATAACGTAGGTCCTGAGAAGCTTGCAATAAAGGAGCTAATCAACCGTATAAATGATGAGGTAAAGGAAATCATCGTTGCAACCACCCCGAGTGTAGAGGGCGAGGCAACTGCATTATATCTGTCTCGCCTGATAAAGCCACTTGGTGTTTCGGTGTCACGCCTTGCTTATGGAATACCTGCAGGAGGCGAGCTTGAATACACCGATGAGCTTACCCTCAGCCGTGCGCTTGAGGGCAGACTAAATTTATAATAAAGAAAGAAAAAGCTATGAAGAGAAGAGAAGCAAGAGAAACGGCGTTTTGTCTTATTTTTGAAAAAGACTTTATGAAGGAGCTTTCCTGCAAAGAGGTATACGATATTGCCCTTGGGTATTTTGACAGAGAAGCAATAGAGGGCGAGCCTTATATATTTTCAACCTTTAACGGAGTGTATGAGAATATTGAGGAAATTGACAGACTTATTGCTTTTGCATCAGCAAATTGGGACAGCGAACGAATTTCGAGAGTATCAAAGGCTATTTTGCGCCTTGCGACCTACGAAATTAAATACGTTGATGACATTCCCGTGAAAATTGCAGTAAACGAGGCAGTTGAAATTGCCAAGAAGTACGACGACGATAAAGCGTTCTCCTTTATCAACGGAGTGCTTGCTAAGGTTGCTGTTGAGGTGGGCGCAAAGGATGAATAAGGCTTGGCTCGGTATAGATACGAGTAACTATACCACGTCGGTTTCGGCTGTACTTGAGTCGGGTGAATTCTATAATATAAAAATTCCGCTCTGTGTTAAGGCCAATGAAAAAGGTGTAAGACAGAGCGATGCTGTATTTATGCACGTTAAGAATTTACCTCAGGCAACCACAGAGCTCTTTTCGAAAATAAAGGGCTGTCAGGTGCTTTCAGTCGGAGTATCCACAAGACCTCGCTCGCTTGAAGGCTCGTATATGCCCTGCTTCCTTTCGGGAGTGAGTGTTGCAAGCAGCATAGCCTCGGCGCTCGGCGTACCCTTTTATGAGTTTTCTCATCAGGAAGGGCACATAAGGGCAGGACTCTTCGGAGCAAACAGCGAAATACCCGAGCATTTTTATTCATTTCATCTCTCGGGTGGTACGTGTGAGCTTCTTGACGTAAAAAGAACGACAGACGGTTTTGAGGAAGAGATTATTTCGTCCTCTGCCGATATAACACTCGGTCAGCTTGTCGACAGGGTGGGGGTTATGCTTGGACTTAATTTTCCGTGTGGAGTTGAGCTTGAAAAGCTCGCGCTTCAATCCGAGCGTAGCTTTAAGATTAAAATTACGGGCGATTCTCAAATCAATCTCTCGGGCTTTGAAAACAAGGCTCAGAGAATGGCAGTTGATAATGAAAGCCCCATTGATATTGCAAAATTCGTATACGACGTAATTATGTCAGCAATAGAGAAAATGCTCACACAAAGAGCAGAGCCCACTCTGCCGGTCCTTTTTGCAGGTGGCGTGTCGGGTAGCTCGATTGTGCAATCGGGAGTGTCCTCTTATTGCAAGGCACTTTTTGCGCCACCCTTGCTGTCCTCCGACAATGCTGTCGGAATAGCACTTCTTACTCGCGAAAAATATTTGAAGGGGTTGAAAAATGAACGATAACGTACTTTCGGTTACCGAGCTTAACCAATATATAAAGTCATTTTTTGATACAAGCCCACAGCTTCAGGATGTATATATCAAGGGTGAGATTTCCAATTTCACCAATCATTATAAAACGGGTCACTTTTACTTTACCCTTAAGGACGAGGGGGGAGTAGTCAAGTCGGTTATGTTTCGTTCAAGTGTTTCGGGCTTGAAGTTTCTTCCCGAAAACGGAATGAAGGTCGTAGCCCACGGCAGAATTTCACTCTACGTCAAGGATGGCTCGTATCAGCTCTACGTTGACTCAATGGAGCCTGATGGAATAGGTGCGCTTTACATAGCCTTTGAACAGCTCAAGGCAAAGCTTGAAGCCGAAGGACTGTTCTCGCAAGTGCATAAAATGCCTATACCAAAATATCCGAGGCGAGTCGGTATAGTTACTTCACCTACGGGTGCTGCAATCAGGGATATGATAAACGTCAGCAAGCGACGTTTTCCGTTGACCGAGCTTGTTCTGTTCCCTTGTCTCGTGCAGGGCGACAATGCTCCGTCGCAAATCGCTAAGGGCATTGTTTATTTCAACACCAAGCTTCCTGTTGATACGATTATAATCGGCAGAGGAGGAGGCTCCTTGGAGGAGCTATGGGCATTTAATAACGAGGAGCTTGCCAGAACGATTTTTTCATCAAAAATTCCTATAATTTCTGCAGTTGGTCACGAAACTGACTTTTCAATCAGTGACTTTGTCAGCGACCTCAGAGCGCCAACTCCGTCGGCAGCAGCCGAGCTTGCACTTCCCGATTACAGAAGCGAGAAGGAATATATCGTTTCTCAGGGTAATAAGCTTGCTATTTTATTAAATAATAAATTCACTTCACTGTCAACAAGGCTTGATGCAATTTCAAAAAAGAAGTGCCTTACTTCGCCAATGTATCTCGTTGACGACAAGAGGCTTACACTTGATAACATTGCCGAAAAGCTTGATACGAGAATTCAAGCCCTGCTTGAAAAAAAGAAATTTACAATGGTAAATTCCGTTTCCAAGCTTGAAGCTCTCAATCCCTTGAAGGTAATAGCAAGAGGCTATTCTGCAGTATTCAATGACAAGGGCAAGCTCATAAAGAGCATTGATGACGTTAAGGTTGACGATTCGGTAAAGTTCAGAACAATAGACGGCAAGGTAGTTGCCGTAGTAAAAGAACGCATAAGAAATGGAGAATAATATGGATTTTTCAAAATATGACGAGCTCAAATTTGAAGATGCTCTTCGCACTCTTGAGGAAATAGTATCAAAGCTTGAAAATCAAACAGCTCAGCTTGACGAGTCGATTGAGCTCTACGAGACGGGTGTCTATCTTGTCAAGAAGTGCAGTAAAATGCTTGACGAGGCGGAGCAGAAGGTCAAGGTCCTTTCAAGAGATGAAAACGGAGAGGTCGTGCTCAAGGACTTCGCTCCTGAGAACTAAACGCAAAAATATACATTTTTATGTCTAAAACTTGATTTTTATACAATTATGTGCTATAATTATTAATTGACAATAAGGAGGTGAGCAAATGAATTTTTTGAGCATTGACGAGCTGAAGGCACTTGACGTTAATTGCGCTTCAGAGTATTGCAACGCTCTTCGCGATTATCTTATCGAAAACGTTTCGCAAAGTGGAGGTCATCTTGCCTCAAATCTCGGTGTTGTAGAAATTTCGGTAGCTCTTATTCGTTTGTTCAACTCACCTCACGATAGAATTATTTACGACGTCGGTCATCAAAGCTATGTACATAAGCTTCTGACGGGTAGAATTTTTGACAAAAGCAACCTTAGAACCTATAACGGATATTCAGGCTTCACAAAGCGAGACGAAAGCGAGCACGACCCGTTTGGGTCGGGTCATAGCAGTACAGCTTTATCTGCTGCAGTCGGCTTTGCCGAGGCTTCACGCATCAAGGGTGATGAAGGCTATTCAATTGCAGTAATCGGTGACGGTGCATTTTGCACAGGTATGACCTTCGAGGCGCTCAATAATCTCAAGCCTGATCAAAAGGTTATTATCATCCTGAACGATAATGAGATGTCAATTTCGGAAAACGTCGGTAGTATGTCGGCATATCTCAATAAAATGAGAATGACCAAGAAATATCTCAATATAAAAAAGAAAACAAAGAAAGCCTTCAAGAATCTCCCCATTGTATATAAGGCGTTTGCACGTCTTAAGCGTATTGCTAAGCGCCTTTTACTCAAGCCGACGATGTTCGATGACCTTGGAATACATTACATTGGTCCGTTTGACGGAAATGACCTTGCTACAGTGGAATTATTCATTGACGAGGCAAAGAATTACGGTGCTCCCGTCTTGATTCATTTTGTAACAAAGAAGGGTAAGGGACTTCGCGCTGCAGAGGAAAATCCCAACAAGTTTCATTTTGTGTCTCCTTCACCTTCCTCAAGCACCTCGTTTTCCAAGGAATATACGAGGCTGTTGTGCGAATATGCAAGAGGTGACGAGAGCGCAGTTGCAATTACTGCCGCGATGTCCGATGGAACGGGACTTTGCGAATTCAAGAAGCAGTTTCCACACAGATTTTTTGACGTTGGTATTTCGGAGGAGCACGCCGCTACCTTTGCTGCCGCCCTCTCGGCCGGTGGAATACTTCCGTTTTATACGGTATACAGTACCTTCTTTCAGCGCTCATATGACCAGATTATACACGATATAGCCCTGCAAGGCTTAAAGGTGGTAGTGGCTCTTGACAGAGCAGGTATCGTTGGTGCTGACGGTGCGACTCACCACGGACTTTTTGACGTTTCAATGGTGTTGAACGTTCCAAACACGAGTATATATTCACCTGCCACCTACAGTGAGCTTGAATTTTCGTTCGGTCAATGCGTGAAAAACGACGGAATGTCGGTTTTGCGCTATCCGAGAGGAGAGGAAAGCACACTTGTTGCAAAGCATTTCCCTAAGCCGGCTGACCTTGCACTTGATGAAACCAAGAGGGCAGACGTGCTGATTGTTACATACGGAAGAATTACCGAGGAGGCTATAAAGGCTAAGTTGCTTTTAGAGACTCAGGGTCATTCTACCGTTATTCTCAAGCTTGTCAAGCTCAAACCGATTGACCTGTCAAGCTTTGAAAGATTGATAAATTCAATATCGCCAAGACTCGTATGCGTCGTAGAGGAAGGAATGAAAATCGGTGGCTTTGGCGAGCATTTCCTTTCAGGACTCAAGCTTAACTCAAGATGTGAGATTATTGCGATTGAGGACTTCGTGCCTCAGGGAACGCTTGACGAGCTTTACGAGCATTGTTCAATTTCGGCTTCCAAGATATATTCGAGGATAAAGAAATGGCTGTAACTCAATTTCCTCAAAGACTTGACGTTTATCTTGTCTCTGCCTCTTTAGCTCCAAGTCGTGAGCTTGCAAAAAAGCTTATTTTGGCTTCTGCAGTCAAGGTGAACTCAAGGGTGGTAACAAAGCCCTCCTACCTTGTCGAAGAGAGCGACGAGGTGCTTGTCGAGGAAAATGAGGAGCTGAACTACGTCAGCAGGGGAGCACTCAAGCTCAAATGTGCACTTGATACCTTCGGAATTGACGTAACGGGTATGACGGCAGTTGATTTTGGCGCTTCTACGGGTGGCTTTACCGACCTGCTTTTACAGCGAGGCGCTGAGCGTGTCTACGCTATAGAGAATGGCTCAAATCAGCTACACGAAAAGCTTGTCAAGGATAATAGAGTTATATCCTATGATAACACTAATGCAAGATATATCGAAAAAGGCTTTATTCCCTTGTGCGATATTGCTGTAATGGACGTGTCCTTTATTTCACAGACCAAGCTTTATCAAAGCGTTGTGAACTGCATCAAGAATAATGCAATATTTATTTCGCTGATAAAACCTCAATTTGAGGCAGGCAAGCAATTTGTGGGCAAGAACGGAATTGTAAAAGATCCTGACGTTCACAATAGAGTGATAGAAAATATCATTTCGCAGGCTGAGCTGTTCGGTTTGAAAAACGTTTCCGTCACCCCGTCTTCAATTCTCGGAGGCGATGGAAATCGGGAATTTTTAGCATATTTCAGATACGAAAAGGAGTGAGTGAATTGAAAAAGGTTGCCGTTATCCCAAACGTCAAAAAGGATAAGGAGCTGACACTTACCAAAAAAATAATAGAAGCACTCACGAATATGGGAGCGAGAGCAATTCTGCCAAGCGAGCTTGAAGGCGAGCTTACTGCCGAATTTATGCCGATTAAAGAACTGTTTGAAAGCGTTGATTTTGTTGTAACCGTGGGAGGAGATGGAACAATTCTCAGAATTGCCGAGCTCTTGTCCCGTAACAACCTCGCTGTAATAGGTGTAAATCTTGGCAGAATGGGATTTCTGGCAGAGCTTGAGCCCGAGGAAATAACACTCCTTGAAAATATAATAAATGATAACTATAAAATAGAAAAGAGAATGATGCTCGAGGTTTCGGTTTTGAGAAACACAAAGGAAATTGATACCTACAAGGCGCTGAACGATATCGTAGTCAGCAAGGGTGCAATTTCCAAGATTAGTGAGCTTGAGCTTTATTGCAACGATACCTTCGTGTCGCACTTCAATTCTGACGGCTTGATAGTTTCAACTCCGACGGGCTCGACGGCTTATTCACTGTCGGCAGGTGGTGCGATAATTGACCCGACTATTAACTGTATGCTGTTGACTCCTGTGTGTCCTCATTCATTCAATAATTCCCGTCCAATCGTATTTTCTCCCGAGTCGGTGCTGAAAATCAGGGATGTGCAGGACGGAGAGCAGAATATCTATCTGACGGTCGACGGTAAAATAAACGTTGAATTGGAATACGGCGACGTCGTTGAAATCAGAGCATCGGACACCACGACAAATCTTATAAAGCTGAAGAACGAAGAATTTTATAAAAGAGTATATCAAAAAATCGCGGAGAGAAAATAATATGAAAGCCAAAAGACATACGCAAATTGTTGAAATAATCAAGCAGTTTGACATTGAAACACAAGAGGAGCTGACAAATAAGCTCAAGGAAAAGGGCTTTGATGTAACTCAGGCGACCGTTTCAAGAGATATAAAGGAGCTTAAGCTTGTAAAAGTCCCTGACGACAACGGAATGTATAAGTACGCCGTAAAGCAGGCTAATAGCGAAATAAGAGTTTCGGCAAAGTTCAAAACTATTCTTGAAGAAACGGTTTTGAGAGTTGACGTTTCCACTTCGATTGTCGTAATAAAAACCTTTCCCGGTATGGCTCAGGCTGCAGCCTCGGCGATTGATAATATGAATTGGGGAGAAATTGTTGGAACAATTGCCGGAGACGACACTATATTTGTTGCCCTCAGAACAACCGACGATGCGCTTTTACTTTGTGATAAGTTAAAGGAGCTATTGAATATATAAATCCATGAAAGGAGCTTTATCGGTATGCTTAGCTTTTTACATATTGAAAACGTTGCTCTGATAAAGCAACTTGATATTGACTTCAGCGACGGTTTTACCGTAATCACAGGAGAGACGGGCTCGGGAAAATCAATGCTGGTCGATTCCTTGAATATGGTACTCGGACAGCGAGCGCCAAAGGATATAATCCGTCACGGCGAAGAGAGCTGTTATATATATGCTATTTTTGATTCGATTTCAAAAGATACCGAAAAGCGACTTTCCGAGCTCGGCGTATCACCCGACGAGGACGGCACGCTTATGGTGTCAAGACTTTTGACAGCAGACGGTAAATCCACCTTCAAGATAAACAATCGCACGCTTCCCGTTTCAATTGTTAAAGGTGTTGCCGCACTTCTTATTTCGGTAAACGAGCAGCACGACTCGTATTCACTTTTGAACGATGCATTACACGTGAGCTTCCTTGATAGCTTCACAACATCGGTTAATCCCTCTCACTCTCAAACGTTAAGCTCATATAAGGATGCTGTTCGTGATTATAACGATATAAAGCGCAGATACAACGAGCATTTGGAGAGCGCAAATGACAGAGAAACAAAGCTCGATTTCCTCAGCTTTCAGAAAAAAGAAATCTCATCAGCCAAGCTGAGAGCAGGCGAGGAGGAAGAGCTTCTTTCAGAAAAGGAAAAAATAAAGAACAGTGAGCTCATTGTAAATGCCGTCAAGGGCACACTTTCTTTGCTCTCAGGTGGCACCAAGCCGGGCGCATACGATAAGCTGTCGGGCGCGTATGACAATATAGAAAAAATCAAGGATATAGTCGGAGACGGAGAGTCAATTTATACAAAGCTTGGCGATATACTAAGCAGTCTCGACGAGGTAATCAAGGCAGTTTCGAGAATAGATACGGGCATATTTGATGACCCTACAGAACAGCTTGACAGAATTGAAGCACGACTCGATTTAATTTCAAAGCTCGAAAACAAGTACGGAGACAGCGTAGAAGAAATCCTTGAATATCTTGACAAAATCAGCGAGCAAATCAGCGAGCTTGAACAATACGACTTCACTCTTGCAGAGCTTGAACAACAGCTTACAGAGAGTAAAAATAACGCCCTTGAAATTGCTAAAAAACTCAGAGGCGAAAGGGAAGTCGGAGCAAAGAAGCTTACCGAAGCAATCAACCGAGAGCTTTTGTTCTTAGATATGGAAAAGGTTTTGTTTAAGGTAGAGTTCACTCAGCTCGACGAACCGACTGCCAACGGAATTGACGAGGTTTCCTTCTTTGTTCGCACTAATGCAGGTGAGCCCTTTAAGAGTCTGTCGACAGTTTCGTCGGGTGGTGAGCTTTCAAGAATAATGCTTGCCCTCAAGACCGTTTTATCAGGCTGTGACGGAGTAGAAACGGTAGTATTTGACGAAATTGATACGGGAGTGTCAGGTAAGACCTCATCCAAAATCGGTATGAGTCTGAAAAACCTGTCAAAATCAAGACAGGTAATATGTGTTACTCATTCTGCACAGGTTTCGGCAATTGCAAATCACCATTACAAAATTGCCAAAAACGAGAGTGATGGAAGGACATATACTACCCTTGAACAGCTTGAGAGCGACGCAAGAGTTCACGAGATTGCAAGAATTCTCGGTGGCGTTAAGATTACCGATAGCGTAATCAAAACAGCCGAGGAGCTATTACAACAAGGAATAAATAATTAATTATATAAAGAGGATAAAAAAATGACGTTATACGAAGAATTGCAAGCAAGAGGGCTGATTGCCCAGGTAACTAACGAAAAGGAAATTGCCGATATGATTAATCAGGGCAAGGCAGTGTTTTATATTGGCTTTGACCCAACGGCAGACAGCCTCCACGTAGGTCACTTTATGGCGCTTTGCCTTATGAAGAGACTGCAGATGTGGGGCAATAAGCCTATTGCTCTTATCGGTGGTGGAACAGGTATGGTTGGCGACCCTTCGGGCAGAAGTGACTTAAGACAGATGCTTACTCCCGAGATTATTCAGCACAACTGTGACTGCTTCAAAAAGCAGATGAGCCGTTTTATAGACTTTTCTGATGATAAAGCTATAATGGTAAATAATGCAGATTGGCTTCTCGACCTCAATTATATCGAGTTTTTGAGAGATATAGGACCTTGCTTCAGCGTTAATAAAATGCTTAGTTACGAGTGCTACAAGCAGAGAATGGAGAGAGGTCTTACCTTCCTTGAGTTCAACTATATGCTTATGCAGAGCTACGACTTCTATGCTCTTTTCCAGAAATATGGCTGTAATATGCAGTTTGGTGGGGATGACCAGTGGGCAAATATGCTCGGTGGCACAGAGCTTATCAGAAAGAAGCTTGGTAAAGGTGCTCACGCAATGACTATCACGCTCCTTCTCAATTCTGAGGGCAAGAAGATGGGCAAGACACAGAAGGGCGCTGTTTGGCTTGACCCTGAAAAGACTACACCTTACGACTTCTTTCAGTATTGGAGAAACGTAGATGACGCCGACGTTATCAAGTGCATG
>JAZNRH010000034.1:0-6191 GCA_045590615.1 Eubacteriales bacterium | reverse complement strand
TATTACACCCGTTTGAAAATATCGTTGCCCATTGCGTCTATTGCGCAAAAGGTGGGCATATCCTTAACTGTAAGCCTCTTGACCGATTCACAGCCAAGCTCATCAAATGCAATAACCTCGCACGAGGTTATACAGCTTGAAATATAAGCGCCTGCGCCACCGACCGTGCAAAGATAGGTCGCCTTATTTCTCGCTACTGCCTCTACTACCTCTTCGCTTCTGTTTCCCTTGCCAATCATACAGGCAAGTCCCATATCCAAAAGCGTTGGCGCAAACCTATCCATTCTCGAAGAGGTCGTCGGACCACACGAGCCAATCGGAGTACCCGGGCGTGCCTCGGTAGGCCCTGCGTAATATATCACAGCGCCCTTCATATCAAACGGCAACGGCTCGTTGTTGGCAAGCAATTCAAAAATCTTCTTATGCGCGGCATCTCGGGCAGTGTAGACAGTACCACTCAAAAAAACTTCGTCTCCTACCCTGATAACGTCGGCAAGCTGTGGAAGCTCTGAAACGTTGCAATAAATTTTACTCATTATCGGTAACCGTTGAAAGAGTTTCGTCAAGCGAAGCTGTAAGCTTATCAATCAAAGCAACAAGCTCACTCTTTGAATTTTCAATGATGCGCTTGTTATCCTCAACTACCTTCTTCTTGAGCGCCTGGGCTTCGGCTATTATCTTTTCAGCCTTCTCCTCGGCAAGTCTTACCTTTTCAACAGAGGTGTGCTCAGCCTCAAGCATAATGTTAGCGTAAGAATTCTGCATAGCCTCATATTTCTGCGCCTTTTCGGCGTTATCCTCGCGCGTTGCATCGGTCTCGGAAAGTAACGCTTCAAGCTCCTCGCATCTTTTCTTTATCTCTTCAAGCTCAGCCGCTGTTTTCTTGGCATCGGTCTGTGCAATGCGAAGTCTGTCATTAAGCTCATTGACTCTCTCAATCTGCTCGCTGTTAAGTCTTTCAATAAAGCTGATAACGTCCCTCTTATTGTAGCCTGAAAGAGCTGTTCTGAAATAAATATCTGCTGCCATTTTTATGTATCCTTTCACGTTTACTTCTTATGTTTTATATAGTATAGCACATTTTTTTCAATTTGTTAAGTATAATTTATAATTTTTGGTGGAAATATGTTAGAAGTTTTGAAAAATTTTCTCTGGAGCCCTGTAATTGTAGTGAATTTAGCGTGCATTGGATTGATAATTTTATTCAAAACACGCTTTTATACGATAGTCAGACTACCAATTATTTTCAAAGAAAGCGTCTTTTCCGTCGGCAAAAACCCAAAAGCCTTCGGTCTTATGTGCACGTCACTCGGTGGAACAATCGGCGTAGGCAACGCTGTTGGTGTTGCAGGTGCGATTCTTGAAGGAGGCGCCGGGGCTGTTTTTTGGATGGGGATTGCAGGTATTCTCGGTATGGCAATAAAATATACAGAGGTCTATTTTGCCAAGCTTTATGACAAAAAAGGATTTGGTGCTATTTCGTACATAGAATACTGCTCCGGAACACGTTTTTTTTCGATACTCTATGCATTCTTGACAATTCTGGTTTCCTTCGGAATGGGTAACCTTTCGCAAACAAAAACTGCAACTACTTCTCTCGTCGGTGTTTTATCGTTGCGCGAAGAATTTATCGCCATTTCAATTTGCGTTGCTTTTCTTTTTATCGCAATCGGTGGCATTGAGAAAATTCGTCGCTTTTCAGAAATTTCAGTCCCTGTTTTTGCCATTCTTTACCTTTCGCTTCTGGCAATTATTTTGTTCAGACAACGCGACTTTTTACCGTCGGCAATAAGGTGCATAACGACGTCGTCGGGAGTTATATGCGGGCTGAAGTGGTCGATGATAAAGCTTGGCATTACAAGTGGTTTTTCAAAGGCAATTTTCTCGTGCGAAGCAGGTATCGGAAGCGCAGGCTTTGCCCATTCAGCGTCCGAAAACGAACCTCATAAACAGGCTCAATGGGCAGTTGTCGAGGTTTTCGTTGACTCGCTTATTTGCATAATGACGGCTCTTGCTATACTCAGCTTCCCTCACGACCTGAGCGAGCTTTCTCAAACGCTTATAACAAAGGCTGTATTTACCTTTTCTTTTGGTAAGTCAGGTGAGACATTCTATGCTGTAGCAATGCTCTTTTTCGCATTTTCAAGCCTCCTGTGCTGGTACTACAACGGTAAGTGTGCACTCTCCTATATTAAAAATAACACTATACTGAAAGGCTTTTATACAGTGGCATTTTCCTCAATTATACTGATTACCCCCTTTGTCACCGACACTACGATTATGGATTTTTCCGACGTTGCCAATGCGCTTATGATATACGTCAACGTATCTGCGCTCTGGGTACTGATTTCAAAAAAGCATTGACCTTTCTTGGCTGATGTGCTACAATTAAATGAAAGGTGGTGTTTTTGTGGTTATAATAACTGATTGTATGTACAGGAGTTCGATTCCTGCAATATATTCTTTGCGTGAGCTTGGCGAAGAAATAATTGCTGTAACTACAAAAAAAGTGCCCCTTCCACCTGCCTTTCATTCACGCTTTATAAAAGAAAAGCACGTTCTTTCCGATGATAAAGAAGCATATCGAAACGAGCTTATTGAGCTTTGCAAAAAGCACTCTCGTCCGACCATTCTGCCTATCGGTGTTTTTACGCTGAACATCATCTCTGAAAACCTTGCACTCTTTAACGAGGTTGCCGACTTCTCTGTTTCAAATCCGGCAATTCTCGAAAGGCTAAACGATAAAAAGGCATCAAAGCAGCTTGCTCTTGATTGTGGAATCTTAGTTCCTATGCCAACCGACTCATTGCCTGCTGTCGTAAAGCCCTTCTGTGGCGAAAAATTCGGACTAAAGGCAAGCGAAAGATATGCTATAGTTAAGACCAAAGCCGAGCTTGATGAGGCTATAAAACGCTTTGCGTGCTATGGCGACGCTCCTTTAGTTGAGGAATATATCAATGGTGACGGAATAGGTGTCTCGGTAGTTATAGGCAAGGATGGAATTGAACGCTCTGCTTTCTGCCACAAAAGACTTGCCGAATACCCATCAACAGGTGGTCCTTCAAGCTCGCTTGTAACCTTCAAGGACGATGAGATAATTGCAAAGGCTGTAAATATGCTCAAAAAAGCAGGCTTTGTCGGAATTGCAATGCTCGAATTCAAGCTTCATAACGGGCAATATTATTTCCTTGAGGTCAACCCGAGAATATGGGGAAGCTTCGGTGCAACGTACAAAGCAAGCTCCGACTTTATAAAAGGCTATCTTGCAGGCGCAAGAGGACTCGAGTACAGCTTTTCACCGAGATATAACAAGAAAAAAATCAAATTTGTTCCAAACATTTTTGCATCGGTTATTTCTTATGCCAAAGCTAAAAAAATCAAAATGGCTCTTCTCTCCTTCATCGATGCCATAAACCCCTTCGTCGCTGATGCAATTTTTTCAATTAAAGACCCATCACCGTCAATCCACGATATTTTCAGAAAAAGAAGGTAGCTATGAGTAAGGTTAAGCTTATAAAACTCGCAAAAGCACTAAAAAAGAAAATCAAAAAAGCCCCCGTTCCTTACGTATCGTATTGCAGAAAAATTGAACGTATTAAAACGTCAAAGCGTATATGTGCAATGACATTCGACGACGGTCCGACCTATGCCGACGATATTACCAAAACGCTCGTCGAAACTCTCAACGAATTCGGTGCTAAAGGTACTTTTGATATAATCGGAACTACAGAGCACAACTATCCCGACTTTCAGGGAAAAATCGGCACGCCCTCTTGGAGTGGTGTCAAATTCGACCACTACCCCTCTTTTGACGAGGACAAAAAAGCAGGAGCAATTAACACTCCCGAGCTTGTCAATATGATAATAAGCTCAGGCCACGAAATCACCAATCACACCTACTCGCACGTTCTTTTTGGCAAAAAGAATATTATCTATTCAAAGCGCCATACCCTCTCCTCCTTTGAAGAGGTCTACGAGGACGTTGAAAAACTACATGATTATCTCAAAAACAATTTCAACTACGAAATGCGTTTCTCACGTCCCCCTCATTACGTTGATAGAATCAAGGGTGGCTTTACCTCCTACGACGTATACTCAAAAATCGGATACAATTATCTCTGTGCATCCTTTGACGGTGCAGGCTGGCTACCTGCCGAAAGCGAGGAAGCCGAAGTTGAAGCAATGGTGTCACCCTTAAAAAAAGCGTTAGAGGAAAACCCCGATGCACTCAACGGTCAGATAATCTTCCAAAAGGACGGCTACAATATGTCGCTCAGAGCCCCCGTCAAAAAGGGACTTAAAAGACAGCTTCAGCTACTCAAGGATTATGGCTACGAGATTGTAACCGTAAGTCAGTTAATGGAAGAAAGTCCGCTTTCGGACGTCAGCCGTGAAGATTCCGACTTTGAAGCATTTGCCGAGCTTCAAAAAAATCGTCCTATCGTCTTTAACGATAACACCTTGCGTCCCGATATACCAATGAAAAAGGGTGAGCTCGCAATGCTCATTTCACCAAAAAGCGTTGCCGTTAACGAAAGAATTGTTGCGTTCAAAACCGACAAAAGCTTCAAGCACCCCTATTCAAACGCAATGAAATGGTCACAAAATCAAGGATATATCAACGGAAAAATCGACGAAACAGTTACAAAGTCAGATATTGAAGACTGCGAACACTTCTTTGACGTAGACAAAATCACGTCAACTAACCCTACGAGAAGAGATATTCTCTTAGCTTATAAAAATATTTTTTAACTTTTTTATATTTAACACTTGACATTTACTCTACTATCTGCTATAATTTAACACGTTGTCAAGAGCAACACTATGTCTGGGTGTGGCGCAGTTTGGTAGCGCGCTACCTTGGGGTGGTAGAGGCCGCAAGTTCAAGTCTTGTCACTCAGACCAAAAAAAGCAGATACACTTAATGTGTTTCTGCTTTTTTGTTTTGTTGTTACGAATTTGAAATTGCGCCCTATTCCCTGCCACACCATCAAAATGCAAAAGCATTTTGTGGGGTGGTTGGGACAAACGGATAAAAACGATCCGGTGAATCGTTTTTGTTCGTTTGGTAACGAAAATAGGGAGTTCTTGAAGCAAATCTATGATTTGCGCACAAGGCGACTTATTTTCGGAAGGGCTGCGCAGAGTTCAAACATTACGGAGCTTTGTAGTCTCCTTTTTGCTTTGTATATAGATAAATTTAGAGCATTTTGGATTTTCCCAAAATGCTCTTTTCTCTTCCCTGCTACGCAAATTTTGTTATACCTTGAGTTTTACAACATTAATCTATAGCCTTTTTAACGCTGAAAAACTCGGCAATGACTTTCGCTTCAGCTTTTGCCAATTTCTCAAGATTGCTATTATCCGAAAGCCACTTGGCGCATTTTAAGTTAGTGTGAAATCCGTGTTCAAGGATAACACCCGGTGTTCCTACACTCCTTGCTCCATAAAGGACACTATAATATTCGTCGTCAAACACTCCGTTTCCATCTCTATCCTCTTCCTCGTCTCTGGAAGGGCAAATCTGATAGGATGATAAACCCATAACCTCCATGATACAAGGTCCGAATTTTTCTGCAATTGCCCTTGACTTATCGTCAATATCCATCCATGCTAAATCTATAAATGGAATAATAACCACTTTATCAACGCTCTTGTCCTCGCAAGCGTTTGAATGCAAGGATACGAACAAGTCACAGCCTTGGGATTTTTCACCTCTTTCTTCAAGGGGGAGGTCTTCATTCTTGTCTGACCTTGTAGTGATAACCTCAAATCCGTATGATTCAAGTTCAGTCTTCAATAAAAGGTGAAGCTCCCACGCCATATCCGCCTCGGAATATGACGGGTATACAGAACTTCGATTCCAACTTGCGTAGTGACCTGCGTCAATGCAAATTTTAATTGGTTCGGGAGGTTTTTTATACCATCCTGCATCAAGCAGGGCGTTAACCCTCGACTGTGGGAAATACTTGCTTTTACCCATTGCATAGAGTAATACAAGAGGTTCTTCGTACCAGCCTACCTTAAGCTGAGCAGAAACTTCCGTTTTTTTGAACACTTTACTCTTTCCCGGAGCGTAAAGTATCTGTACGGGCTCTTCATACCACCCCACATTAAGTTGGGCAGATACCGAATTACGATGAAAGCTCTTGGCTCTTCCGTCAACAGTATATAGCATACAATAATTATAC
>JAZNRH010000033.1:0-11096 GCA_045590615.1 Eubacteriales bacterium | reverse complement strand
GTGCTTGATTGTAAAATTTCCGATTTGCTGGAGTTTGTTCCAAACGATAGCGAATAAAGACAAGGGCTGTAAAAAATCAGACTATAAAAAACCAAGGGGATACTTTTTAGCAAAAAGTATCCCCTTGGAACCCCTGAAAAGCAAAATTTTTCTCTTTTCAGATATATTCAAAAAAGCACGGGGTGTAAAAAAACTAATTTAGTTTTTTACAGCTCCTTGGAACCCCTGAAAAGCAAAGTTTACCTCTTTTCAGATATATTCAAAAAACACGGGGTGTAAAAACCAAGTTTTTTACATCCCCTTAATAATGTAGAAAAGGCTTATAAAAATATGTTTATTACAGTTACGCTGAGTCTGTTAGAGGGCTTTTTAACCACTCTGAAAATTTTCGGACTCACCTTACTTATGGCGATTCCTTTGGGATTAATAATTTCCTTCGGCTCAATGTCTAAAATCAAGCTTGTTCAATGGCCGATTAAAACTTTTATATGGATTATCCGAGGCACTCCCCTTATGCTGCAGCTCATAATCTTCGGCTTTGGTCCGGATCTGCTGGGCATAAAGGGCATGAGCACCTTCATTGCAGTTATGATTGCGTTCGTAATCAACTATGCATGCTACTTCTCTGAGATTTTCAGGGGTGGAATTGAATCTATTCCCCGTGGTCAGTACGAGGCAGGCGAGGTACTCGGAATGACAAAATCACAAATTTTCTTCAAGGTCATTCTTATGCAGGTAGTAAAGAGAATAATCCCTCCTATGAGCAACGAGTTTTTAACTCTCGTAAAGGATACTGCCCTTGCCAACACCATTATGGTTTACGAAATCACCTGGAACGCAAAGAGATTTATGAACAGCGCAGGTATTTTGTGGCCTCTCTTCTATTCGGGCTTATTCTATCTCGCTTTCTGTGGAATTCTCACTCTTCTCTTCGGATACATAGAAAAGAAGCTATCCTACTATAAGGTTTAAGGTGAACTTATGGCATTTTTAGAAGTAAAAGGTATTAAAAAACAGTTCGGTAACACGAAAATTCTCAAGGGTATTGACTTTGAGCTTGAGCGTGGCGAGGTGCTTTCGGTCATCGGCTCATCGGGAAGTGGTAAAACTACCCTGCTTCGCTGTCTTAATTTCCTTGAGACAACCGACGACGGAACCATTACAATCAACAATAAAACAATTCTTGACGGTAACACAAAAAAGCTTAGTGAGGACACGCTCAGAAAAAACAGATTGAATTTCGGACTTGTTTTTCAATCGTTCAATCTTTTCCCACAGTACACTGCCCTAAAAAACGTAATGCTCGCCCTTGAGTTGAAAATTCCTAAAAAGCTCAGCAAAGCAGAAAAAAAGGAAGAGCTCATAAAAATCGAAAAAAATTGCAAAGAGCTTCTTGACGCAGTTGGTCTCTCGGATAAATACGACTATTATCCCTGTCAGCTCTCGGGTGGTCAGTGTCAGAGAGTTGCTATTGCAAGAGCGCTGGCGCTCAGCCCCGAAATACTCTGCTTCGACGAGCCAACCTCGGCTCTCGACCCCGAGCTGACGGGCGAAGTACTCCGAGTTATCAAGGAACTCAAAAGCTCGGACAGAACTATGATTATCGTAACTCACGAAATGGAATTTGCAAAGAACGTTTCGGATAAGGTTATGTTTATGGCAGACGGAATAATCGAAGAGATAGGCACTCCCCACGAAATATTCGACAATCCCAAAAGCGAAAGACTCAAAGCATTTTTAACTAAGCCTTCATTTTAACAAAAGAATAATGGGGCTGTAAAAAAACTAAAATTAGTTTTTTTACAGCCTTTTTGTTAGGGGATAGGAAAAAAAGAGGTAGATTGCACGATACTGAAGCGCGTCGCTGTACCTGTGTACAGCAGTCGCGAATTCCTGCAAAACATAAAACAATATAATTAATACAAAAAAATGATTTTCAATTTTTTTCTTATAAAAACGCCTGTTTTTCAAGTAAGTATAACAAATTCAATACTTATTTTACAAATGTTTTCGTTGTTTTATGTGGTCTAACCTTTTTTTACATCCACTTTTTTATTTTAAGGAATTATTATGCTGAAAATATTAAACATTCTTCTCCCTCTCGGCTATTCGCAAGCTGAACTCAGACTTGAGACAGCAAGACGACTGAGAGTTGAAGAAAAGGAAATTAAAAGCTTAATACTTGACAAAAGTGAGCTTGTCAAGGGTAACCCCCTCGGCTACAAGCTTACTGCGTTATGCCGACTCGAGCCCGAGCTTGAAAAAAAGCTTGCCCTCGTTCTCAGAAAAAAGGGGGTTGAGCTGTTTACCGAGCCCGACTACGCTGTTGAAAAAACCACCCTTACAAAAAGACCCGTAGTGGTGGGCTTTGGTCCTGCGGGAATTTTTGCAGCCCTTGTTCTTGCCGAGGCAGGGGTGCGCCCGATAATCATCGAGCGAGGCTCTGAAACAGAAAAAAGGATTTCCGAGGTAAAGCAATTTGCCGACAAGGCAATACTAAACTCAGAAAGCAATATCCAATTCGGTGAAGGTGGCGCAGGCGCTTTTTCCGACGGCAAGCTGAAGATTGGCTATAAAGACTCCAGAAAAAGAAAAATACTGAACGAATTCGTTGAATGTGGTGCAAGCGACACAATTCTGTATATGGAAAAGGCGCACGTCGGAAGCGACGTACTCCACGACGTAATCGTAAATCTGAGAAAAAAAATAATTTCACTCGGTGGCGAAATCCACTTCAATTCAAAGCTTATTGCCATTGATACCAAAAACTCTGAAGTTTCCGGCATTACCTATGAAAAAGACGGTGTACGTCACAACATCGACACCGACGCCGTAATTCTTGCAACGGGTCACAGCGCTCGCGACACCTATGAGCTTTTATTCAATATGGGCATTAAAATGGAAGCCAAGGGCTTTGGTGTAGGTGTAAGAATCGAACACCCTCAAAGCCTGATTAACGAAATCGAATACTCGCGTGCCGATTTGGCTGACTCACTTGGCGCAGCCGACTATAAAATGGTCACCCACCTTGACAACGGGCGAAGCCTTTATACCTTTTGTATGTGTCCGGGAGGCTACGTCGTGCCTGCAGCCTCGGAAGAGGGTGGCCTCTGCACCAACGGTATGAGTGAATTTGCAAGAGACTCGGAAAACGCAAACACAGCTCTCCTCGTAAGCGTTAACCCCGACGATTTTCCCGACAAGTCTGTTCTGTCGGGCATCGAATATCAACGCAAAATCGAGCGTCTTGCCTACAAAGCAGCAGGCAGTAACTACTCTGCCCCAATCATAAAGCTATCCGATTTTATGGCAAGGAAAAATTCTACCCGACTTGGCAACGTAAAGCCAACCTACAAGCCCGACACGGTATTCGTCTCTCCCGACGACTATCTCCCCGACTACGTATGCGAAAGCTTACGCAAGGGAATTGCCGAAATGTGCGACTACAAAAAGGGCTACGGATATCCCGACGCAATAATCACAGGTCCCGAAACACGCACTACCTCTCCCATAAAAATCATAAGAGACGAAAACCACCAGGCATCTTCTCTCAAGGGGCTTTACCCTGCAGGAGAAGGGGCAGGCTATGCAGGTGGAATTATATCGTCGGCAGTTGACGGAATGCTCTCTGCCGAAAAGCTTCTATCACAGAAAGGAACACAAAAATGAGCTTGGAAAGATTAAAAAAATATTCGGAGCGCTTTGCTCTTATTTCAAAAATACTTTATATCGCCATTCTCTTGCTTATAATCTGCCAGACAATATCGTTTGTGTGGCAGGCGCTGATGCCCAATAAGCTCAACGGTTTTTTTAATATATTCAGAATTTACGCTCCATTTATATCAAACATCGACAACAACTCACTTTGTCTCTACGAGCTGTCAATCTTAATTTTCAACAATCTCTTTTTGTTCGTAATATTACTGAACTTGAATAAGCTTTTCGGAAAATTCACCCTCTCACTCTCTCTCGAAGCAATCACTCCCGAAATAAAAAAGCTCTCACTCATTCTAATTGCAGAAAGCGCCATTATGCCGATAATGAAAAACGTGTGCTACTCGGTTTTCATCAAGCTCCACGTACCGACAGGCTCCTTTGACTTCTGCCCTCTCGTAATCGGAGCGCTGTTGTATTTCGTCGCAATCGTAATAGAGAGCAAATCTGTAATAAAAGAAAAAGAGATGTAAAAAAAGTTGCACGTAAAACCAAAGGGTGCTTTTTAGCAAAAAGCACCCTCTGGACTCCCGAAAAGCATAATTTGTTTGATTTTAATTATATATTACTAAAAACTTGTTATGCTTATAAAAAAGTGGCGAGCCGCCACTGGCAAATTGAACCGACCCCCAAAAGTTAGACCAAAAGCTAACGATTGGGAGGTCGGTTCATTTAGTTTTTTCACAGCTCCGTTACAAGCTGTTTGCCTTCCTTACTATCTCGGGTATCTGTTTAACTATGTCAATATCGTACTTTTTGAAGTCGGATTTCTTCTTAGCTACACCGAGCTTATCATATTCTTCTGCAACCTTATCAAGCTCATCCCAGCTAGTAATACAAGGGTGAAGCTTTGAAAGCTCGTCCTTGTGAGAGCCTACCTTCTTGGCATACACCTTCATCTCTGCGATTTCAGCCTTGCAATAGCCCTCACTTCGCATAAACGCATTCCAACGTGTATGCTCGTTTTTGGCAAGCTCCTCTAAAAGCTCACCGTCCTCTTTAATCAGCTTTTCAAAAGCCACCAGCTTTTCCTCACCAATTTCCTCGCCACCCTGTATCAGCCCACAAGCGTGAAGCTTTGAGGCAAAATGCAAAGCAGTTGCCATAGAGGAACGTCTGTCGTATTCAGAATTTCTGAAGCACTCCTTTACGTAGTTATAGTAAAAGCTGTTCTCATCCTCGTTGAGAGCGCCAAAGTAACAAAGATGTACGGCAAATGCAAGCTTTTCCAAGCCACTGTTGAAAAGCGTTCTGTCAGAGAATATTGTTTCGGTAGTACCGAATATATGTATGTTTCGCTCGGTAAGGAAGTCCTCTCCTTGCCTGAGGTTAAGAGATTTCACGTCTCCCCTGACTCTTGCAAATATCGGTGGAGTTTTATCGAAATTGTTGTGTCTTCTGAAATAAGTGAACAGTTCGTCGGCTGTTGCAATGTTAAGCTCGTCGCTGCCGGTCGAAACGGTGACGTGAGTTGCGTCAAGCGAGTCGGAAATATCATTTTGAAAATCTGCACTCTGTATATCGGTTTGTATGAATTTTATATCGTATTCGCTCAAAGCAAGCTCGGGACACTGCTTGAAAAGCTCCTTCTCCTTTTGCTTTGCGTCCTTGTCATAGACACGGATTTTCAAGCCGTAGCCCATAACCTGACCACACCAGACGGCAGTTCTGAGCATTCTCATTCCAAGCCTGCCACAACCCACAATCATAACCGAAATAAGGGACTCGGCATTTGCAAAAAGTGGATTTTTATAAACAATATCATTGCAAAAAAGAGCGATTTCGTCTATAAATCTGACCTGCAACGAAGCATCTGCCCAAGACCTCGTAAGACGGTTTTTCTTAACTCTGAGAGGTGTTTTTTTACCGTCCTTTTCTATTAAAGCAAAATCAAGATTAAAGTATAAAGGATATGGCTTGAAGCAGTCCAGACTCTGATTAACTAAAACGTATCCCTTTTCCTCAGCCCTTTTTCTGAGCTCGGCAGTTGCCCTGCGAGAATTACAAAATATAACCTTATCGGCTCTGCTCTCTTCAGCAAGAATCATAGAATTCTCATCAAGAGCCTCAAAAATGTCACAGCTATCCTTTTTCAAGAACTGCTCGATTACCTTTATGTTGGTGCCGCTTTCTGCAAAAGCATTTATTACAATATTTACGCTGTTGTTGCCACGGTGCCTGAGGGCAAGCTTTTCTGCCAGCTTTATGTTTTCGTCCTCACTTTTTGAAATCAGAAAGAATTCGTAGGAATTAAACTTTTTGCTGATTCTCATACCTTCACAAGAGGTATAAAGCATTATGAAGCCCTTTTTTCTGGCATAGGTTTTCAAAGCCTCATCGCTTTCTCTGGTGTCGCAAAAAACCACAGTCTGCTTTTTCTTTGCCATTGAGTCTGCAAGCACAAGTGAATTACAGTTAAGACCGGAAAAGACACAGCATTTCTTTGAAAAGCTGAACCAATATCTCATTCGCTCACCAAAATCGCCAAACAACGAGATGATCAGACTTGATGCCATCAACGGAGTAACGAACAGAAAAATATAATTGAGCGCTATATATATTGCCCTCCAGATTCCACCAAGCTCGATTGACTCAATCTGAGCAATATCCTGACCACCACTCACAGCCGAAAGGCTATACATCAAGGCAGAATATACCTTGTACGCAGGGACTATTGATATCGAGCTATCGAATTCCCATTTTGTCGGGAATACCAGAAAAAAGGTCGCTAAAAATATTCCCACCGTTATGTAGGTGATACATTTCTTTGTATTGTGACGCACTATGAATGCCATAATTGCAGAAGCTACAACAATCAACATTCCAATTGAAACTAAAATATAAGTCAACATTTTTTCTCCTCATAAAAACAAGTCCTGCAGACACCGTCGGGTCGCAAGACTTGTCAAAATTATTTTTCAACAACCGAAATCGGAGCTTCTCCACGGCTTACGGCTATCCATATTCTCATATATAAGCTTGCAAAGGTTTCGTCAAACATAGGGATTATACCGAGCTCGTCAAGCACCTTGACACTCTCGTAATTTTCTTTGGGAATAGCATTTACCATAAATACGGGAATTTTTCTGCTCTTTGCCAGAGCGCAAAACGCATGGAGCTTTTTGCTTGAGGTATTCAGTGTTCCCGAATGATACGGGCGAAGGATAACTGCGTTATATCCGTCAAGCTGATATGCGTAATCATCTGCAGGAAAGGAATTAATAACAAGAAGCTTGGGTGACTCGACAAGCTCTGTTACTCCCATAGCCGTACTCTCAGCCTGCTTGCCCGTAACTTCTATTTTTCCGTCCTTCAAAACAGCATATTCCAAGTCGTTTATACTGCAGATTGAATCATCTGCCTCTCTGTGCGCGAGCACCGAAGCCCCGACGTGAAATCTCACCACATCGTTCTTATTCTTATAAACCACGAAAACGCCTCTGCCACAACGGTTTTTGATAAACTCAACTGCCGCCGAGAAATTCAGATGTCCGTTCGCTCTTTCATCGTCCAAAGGGAAGTTGCTCGAAACAAGAACAACAGGAACAGTAGCACTGCCAAAGCAACAGCTCAACGCCGATGCCGAATACTGCAAAGTGTCGGTTCCGTGCGTTACGATTATGCCGTCATAATCACCTTCAATACCGTCGGCAACCGTCTTGACAAGAAGATTAATGTCCTCTGCCGACAAGTTCTCACTCAAAATAGAATAAGGCTCGATGGTAACGAATTCAACGCTCTTGTCTCCCCTCTCCCTATAATTCTCAACTAAAGCGTGCTTCGTCTCTGCATCGGGGGAAATCCAGCCGTTATTCAATTTACTGCCAATAGTTCCACCCGTAAAAATAACCAGAATTTTCATTGATAAATCAGTCCTCTTTCATTTTGATTTCAAATTCACACGTGCTCTTAAAATGGCTGTTAAGCGGGCAGCCCTTGCAGGTCAGCTCGATGCTTGTGGAATCAAGCAGAGTTTCCATTACGCCCGTGCAATAACCTCTTATAAAGGCACAGGTTTTTATCTTGTGAGCCTTATCAACGAGAATAGCCTCGTTAATCGTAAGACTTCCCGTAAGGCTGTCTGCAGACTCGTCATAATTAATATTAACCGAGAATTTACCCCAACCTACAGCAGAATCAAACTTGCACCATCTGTTGAGCTTATTCCTGATATCCTCGATACTGTTGCCCGTCTCCCATTGAGAATTAATTCTTTCAGCAAAATTCTTTCCACTAACGTAGCCACTCGAGAAAAAGATTTCCTGAGCAGAGCTCTCATCGCCCGTAATTTCAACAACCTTCTGATAAATACCACCCATCATATTGGTCAGGGTATCGGTACGGAAGCTGACGTTTCTCTGGTGGTCCTCGGGATTAATCATAATACCACGCTCGGGCACGTACTCGAAAACCGTCTTGGTATGCTGAGCGACCTTTTCATCCTCTTTTTCAACCACTACGGGCGCCTCCTTCTTGGGAAGTCGCTCCTCCACGGCAGTGAGAATTGCAGGCAAATAAGTAGAAAACTCATTTTCTACAGCCATAATTCTCTGCTTTCTGCCTATGTAATATCTCAATTCATCATTCAGCTCATAGTCCTCGATAAATACGGGAAGAACAGGAATTTTTTTGTCTATCATTATATCGACCTCGTTGAGAACGTGGTCGGAATTATTGGTATTCTGAGATGCAACAAGTAATACAAGCTTACATTCCTCAAGCGCCTTTACCAAAAATTTTGCATAATTAACGCCACCCTCTACGTCTCTTGGCGCAATAAAGCAGCTAACGTTATGCTTTTCAAGATATTCAACAATTTTTTCAGCCTGTTGCTTGTCAGAGGTTGTATAGCTTATAAATACTTCCTTCATAATTATATTATCCCTTTCTTTGCCAAAATATTCTAACTTATATTATATAATCTTTTTTGATTTTTTTCAAGTACATTTTTGACAATCCTCGCATATTTTCGCAGAAAGTTAAGTAGTATAGCCTTATCAGTCCACAGGACTGTTTTTTACGGTGGTTTCTCTCTCGAGTTCGAATCTCCTCCTTCTTTCATATCAAATAAAAATACCACCCTTGTGGGTGGTATTTTTATTTGGTGAGCCATTGGAGATTCGAACTCCAGACCCTTTGATTAAAAGTCAAATGCTCTGCCAACTGAGCTAATGGCTCGAACTGTACTTGACAGCCTTATTATAATATCACATAACTTTTTATTTGTCAATGTTTTTTTGAAAATTTGCTATCATATTATTGTTTTTGCAGCTTCAATCAGCTCTTGCTTAATATTTTTAACCTTGCCCTCAACAACCATATTAAATAAAGCTTCCAAAACCTCACCGACCTTATGTGAAGGTGGCACGCCAAGTGCCATTATATCCTTACCACTTATTGCGAGTTCACCTCGGTCAAGGCAATCAAGGGCTTTCGACACTCTTTCAAGCAAAGCTTTGCTCTCGCCTACGTCTTCACCAAGGGCTTTTCTCACCTCAAAAGACAAAGGCAACGCTTCTCTGTTGATAACGAGCGCTTTTCTCATTTCGCTCTCGTTTTTTGGCAGAGTGCTCTTTGCAAGGGTTATTGCCGTATTTACGAGTTGCTTTTCTTTTTTTGAAGGAACTATTACCGTCAAAGCCTCGGGCTTACTGTAAAAAAAGACAGCGAGTCGGGCAAGAGCGCTTTCGCTTCCGTCAAGGCTCAGCCTCGGGCTGAAGCCAAACATTACCTCAAAAACGTTGTGATATTCCTCTACAATAGCCACAGCTCTACTGCCGGACAACAGCTTTTTAAGCTCCACAGAAATACGTTCACCCGAAATAAAGGTGAGCAGTGGCGATTTCTTATGAATTGCATTCTTGGTGTCGATGTGTATATCAAAATCGAGCACCGACGAAAATCTGAGCGCCCTGAGTATTCTTAGTGCATCCTCTTCAAAGCGTCGCTCGGGCTCGCCAACACATCTGATGAGTCTGTTTTCTATATCAGCTCTGCCGCCAAATATATCAACTATGCCTCTTTTATGGCTGTATGCCATTGCATTTACGGTAAAATCACGTCTTGACAGGTCGTCCTCAAGTCTGGTTGTAAAGCTTACCTCTTTGGGTCTGCGATGGTCAAGGTAGTCACCGTCACTTCTGTAGGTTGTTATTTCGATAACCTCGCCATCAATAACAACTGCGACGGTACCGTGAGTTATTCCACTTGCAAAGGTGGTATAATCCTCAAACAGCTCCTTTGTAACGTCGGGCATGGCATTCGTCGTTATGTCAAAATCCGAAGGCTCCTTCGACATAAGAGCGTCTCTGACCGAGCCACCTACTACGTATGCCTCGTAGCCTGCACCCTCAAGTCTGGAAATCGCAATTTTAGCGCCCTTTGATAAAAGCATCTTCATTATTCGTTGAAATAGCTGAGCGCTGCGCCGATAACCGTTCCGTATCTGCTGTTATCGGGAATGATAAAATTAACGTTGAACATTGCACTCATATTCTGATAAATCGGGGATGCAAGAGGTGCGCGCGTCAGCGTACCTGTGAGCACTATATCCTGAATTCCACAGCTTCTTGATGCAAAGACAGCTACCATTCCTATCGTCTCAAAAATAAGGTTGAGAATACCCTTAGCCTTATCCGACGCAGATGCAAGGTCGCTCACGTTACCAAAATTGGCAGCAGTCGTAGTGTCCGAAAGCGTGGGGCTGATGCTCTTGTTTGTAATGTCTCCGATTCTCAGGTCAATTTTATCCAAATCACCATCCTCGGCAAGCTCGCAAAGAGTTTTAATATCACCGACGCCGAGCATAATCCTTGAAAGTCCGATCATAGTACCTCCACCTACGCCCGTACCACCGATGTAGGTACGCTCCTTACCGTTTGCATATACGCACGCCGTACCCGTTCCCATACTGACAACGAGCGCCTTCTTGAGCCCGGAAAGGTACTGACCACCTATGCCGACTGCCTGAAATTCGCTCACGTGCTCACACTCAATTCCGTAAAGCTGATTGCCGATAAAGGTTGAACCCACACCCGTAATCATAATTCTGTCAACATCCTTAAGCTCTATTGAGTTTGCGCTGGTAAACTTTCCGAACGCTCCGTAAATAGAGGTCATCTGGTCCTCGGCTGTTACAAACATCGGCTCTACTATTTTTTTATCATGGTCGAAAGCAACAATTTTAGTTGTGCTTCCACCAACGTCAATTCCTACGATATAGCTCATAATAACTCCTTTTGTTATAGCCGAAGGGAATCGAACTATTATCGCCGAGAAAAGCCCTTTTCGGTCTAAATTTTCCCTTGTCGCTTGGAATACGTGTAGTATTCCTGCACTTCGCTGAAAAATTTATCCTCGAAAATTATCTTTCCTCGGTTCGA
>JAZNRH010000032.1:0-6602 GCA_045590615.1 Eubacteriales bacterium | reverse complement strand
TCCTATAATTGGAAATACCCATATGTACCAAAAATCCATATCATTTCATCCTTTCCTTTATATCAAATAAAAAGTGCGCCTACCGAAGCAGACGCACAAAAAACGCAAACTCCGATAGTCGCCAAACTAAATTTATACAGCATGAGATATATCTACATACAATCATAAATGGAATTTGCATTTTTATCAAATTCTAAAACGATTGTATGCAGGAATAAGCATATTTATCCAAAAGAAAAATACACCTCAAAACTGTATAACATATTAAATTTAGTTTGGCACAATTATAATACCACATTTTTTATAATTTATCAAGATACTTTCAAAAAAATAGCAAAACACACAAAAAGAAAACCACCACAATTGTGACGGTAAAAGTTAGTCATTTGATTTTTCGGCGTTTTGTTTTGCAGTGTTGATTGAGGAGATGAGCATTTTGCGGATAGTTCCGCCTTCGTTATATATTTCTTTTGCGGTTTCTCTATTGATTAAATCGGATTTAACGAAAAGTTCCAACCAATATTCTGTTTCATAGCATTCTTTCAGTGCTATTTGTAATTTTGAAATAAAATCGTTTTTGCTATGCGCATAATTTGCCTCGTGTATATTTGCACCTATGGATGTTCCGCTGCGCTCAAGCTGATTGGTAAGTGAATAATGTCCTTTAATGTTTTCGCACAGTTTAATTATTTTGACGGAAAATTCAACAGATAAATTCCGAAGTTTCGATTCAGCCATTTCTTATCATCTCCTTGAATGATTATAGCATACATTTACGATTTTGTCCATAAGTGAAATATCAACTTCGTTGATGTGAAATAATTTCTTGCAGAAATTGTGAAATAGAAAGCGTGTGCTTTCTGTGAAATGAAATAAATCCACACGCCGTAAGGCGTATTTCACATTGCGAAGCAATATTTCACACTCGAAGGGTATTTCACAAATCCTGAAAGGATTTATTTCGTTGAAAAAAGCACCAATCTTGTATCAAGATTGGTGCTTTTTTCTGGTGGGGACTACAGGGCTCGAACCTGTGACCCTCTGCTTGTAAGGCAGATGCTCTCCCAGCTGAGCTAAACCCCCGACGCTGTATATATTAACATATATCAGCGTTTTTGTCAATAGCTTTTGGTAAAATTATTGATTTTTATTTTGGGCACATACGCTGGGGTAAAACTCCTCAATAGGGAATGGGGTCGAGCAGAACATTGAGCACGGGTCTGTTACGCTGACGGGAGTTTTATCTGCATCAGGAATACAATAATCACATGCAGGAATAATGAGCTGTGAAGGACGTTCGATACGCACAAGAGCAAAAATTCCAAGTGTAAGGCAGACTGCCATCGTGTTGCAATTCAGGTCCAAGCCACTGTCGAAGAGAGAAATAATCTGCTGTGGAATATTATCATATTCGGGTGGAAGAGGAATTCCGTTGCAGTTTTCTACTACGTTTACTGCCAACGGAATAGGTGTTGCAACCTCAAGAACTACCTTAGGGCGATTAGAGGTTGGAATAACGTTGTTGAGATTTGGAGTATGACACGGGTCGGAATCTGTATCCGATTTGAATACGCTAACGTTGCCTTCGCCACCGTAGAGAACGACCGTCTTCTCGCTGATAGCAAGGCCCTCTATATCCTGACTTACTCCGTTTACACAACAAGTAAGAACAACGTAGAAATAATAACGAATATTAACCTGATAGTAGCCACTGTTGAAAGGAAGCTCATCTGTATTAATCTGAGCCCAGATTACACGCACTTCTTTTGCACGAGGGCTTCTGCAGTTTTCAAGCACCTTCATACCCTCGGGAGTCAGCACTACTCTGAGCCCTTCAAGACAGTCCTGCGCTCTGCTTGTATCGTATATACGGCAGGTGTCTATGCAGCAAATATCGTCTTTGCAACAACAGCCCTGCTCATTAGTTGTACAACTTTTTTGAATCATTTTTTGTTCCTCCTAAATTTAATTATTCGGTCATTGTATCATATGCGATAAGGCGATTTTGTTGATTTATCAAAAAATATTAAGCCTTTGACAAATGAGGAAAAAAGTGGTATAATTAAAAATTAGTGAGGTTATAAACGATGTTTCAATTATTTATTAAGGATAAAAGCTTTTATAAAACAGTAGCAACTATTGCAATTCCTATAGCTTTGCAGGGACTTATAACGACAGGCGTCAATATGATGGATACCATAATGGTCGGCAAGGTCGGTGAAACGCAGCTATCGGCAGTTTCTCTTGCAAATCAATTTATAAATATTTTTCATATTTTTTGTATGGGAATAGGAATGGGTGCATCAGTTCTCGTTGCAAGATACTACGGTATGAAGGATAAGCCTGCACTCAAGAAAACGGTTTCCATAATGCTTCGCTTGTGCCTTTTTATGTCGGTTTTATTCAGCGTAGCAACGGTTATTGCACCCGAAATGATTATGAAGATTTACACCCCCGATGCTCAAATAATATCCTACGGTGTAAGATATCTGAATTATTCCGTGGTTACGTATTTTCTTTTGGGCTTGTCGCTCACTTGTACGATTGTATTGAGAAACGTCGGGCAGGTCAAAATTCCACTTTATACCTCAATTGCTGCGTTTTTCGTAAACGTCGGTGCAAACTACGTGCTAATCTTCGGAAAATTCGGCGCACCAAAAATGGACGTTGCAGGCGCTGCTCTCGGAACGTTGATTGCCAGAATATTCGAATTTTCTGTGATTTGTGGATATCTGTTTATCAAGGATAAGGAAATCGGCTTCAGAATAAAGCATATTTTTGAGCCGGTTGGCAATATGTGGAGAGAATATATAAGAGTCAGTATTCCCGTGCTTGTAAGCGATGGAATTCTTGCTCTTGGAAACAACTCGGTTGCAATGGTAATAGGAAGGCTTGGTGAGAGCTTTGTTGCTGCCAATGCAATCACCACCGTAACACAACAGCTAAGCTCGGTTTTAATTCAGGGCTTCTCGCAGGCAGGCGCAATCGTTACGGGTCATACCTTGGGGCAGGGGGACAGAGATAAGGCGTACAGACAGGGATATGCGTTTCTTGGGCTCGGA
Source organism: Eubacteriales bacterium (assembly GCA_045590615.1). Classification (GTDB taxonomy): domain Bacteria; phylum Bacillota; class Clostridia; order Oscillospirales; family SIG627; genus RGIG6353. The sequence continues at coordinate 3,540 of JAZNRH010000032.1, read as the reverse complement.
ATGCTTTTTGGCTTGGTGTCGGCAGGGATTATTATGTTAATCAGTGAGCCGATGATAAGAGCCTATGACTTGTCCAAGGAAACACAATCCCTTGCAAGAGAGCTGATGCTGTCAATAAGTATTATAGTGCTGTTTCAGGCAACTAATAGCATTATGACAAAGGGAGTTTTGCGTGGTGGTGGAGATACGAAAATGCTGATGACTGCCGATAATATCTTTTTGTGGGTAGCGTCTCTTCCTCTTGGAATTGTCGCAGGTCTGGTTCTTCACCTTCCTGCGTTCTGGATATACTTTTTTTTGAAAATCGACCAGGTATTCAAGGCTTTCTGGTGCGTAATTCGATTAAAAAGCGGCAAGTGGATAAAGAAGATTAAATCCTCGAAAGAGCTCTAATAGGGTATAAGATAAGGGAATGCATTTGCATTCCCTTATTTTTATCTTATGTCGTCAACCGAATTGAATATTAGATCAGGCTTCATATTGTCATCGAGCTTCTCAACGTCTGCCATCGTGCCTTCACCCGAGAGTACGAAGGCTGCCGTGATTCCGTGCTTCTTACCCGTTGCAATATCGGTGTAGAGTCGGTCACCTATAATTACTGCATCCTTTAATTCTATTCCCGAAAAATCGTGAATGTACTCTGCAGTTTCATAATATGGCTTGCCGAAATATCTCGGCTCAACACCCGTCGAAAGTGTCACGAGTGCGCATATTGCACCACTGTCGGGAATAAAGCCGTCCTCTGTAGGACAGTTAATGTCAGGGTGGGTTGAAAGGAATTCTGCTCCGTTTCTGATAAGGTTACAAGCATGCTCCAATTTAGCGTAGGTGAGTGTCGTGTCAAAGCTCACAACAACAATATCGGCATTTTCGCCTTCCTTTACGGGAGTAATTCCAGCCTTTTCAAACGTATCGTGAAGGGCAGGAGTACCAACGAGGTATACACTCTTGCCTTTTCTGTGCTTGTTGAGAAAGCCTACCGTAACGTCGCCCGATGTTACGATTTCATCGCGAGTGGCAGTGAAGCCAAGTCGCGTGAGCTTGTCGATATATATATCGGGGTTTTTGGAGGCGTTATTTGTAAAGTACATTACTTTTGCGCCGTTGTCACGGACTCTTTGTATAAATTCGGGTGCGCCCTTGATTGTTTTTTCGCCGAGGTAAATAGTGCCGTCCATATCCATAACGAACAGCTTTTTTTCTTTAAGTAAATTCATAATCATACGTTAAACCTGAATAAGGTTATATCTCCATCCTTCATAATATAGTCTTTTCCTTCGCTTCTTACGAGTCCCTTTTCCTTTGCCGCGTTCATAGAGCCCTGAGCAACGAGGTCCTCAAACGAAATAATTTCAGCCCTGATAAAGCCACGCTCTATATCGCTGTGGATTTTACCTGCTGCCTGAGGTGCTTTAGTGCCTTTTTTTATCGTCCAGGCTCTCACCTCGGGCTGACCTGCTGTAAGGAAGCTTATGAGCCCGAGCAGAGAGTAGCTTTCCTTAATGAGCCTGTCAAGTCCCGAACAGCTGAGTCCAAGGTCTTCAAGGAACATAGCCTTTTCGTCGTCCTCAAGCTCTGCAATTTCGGCTTCTATGTTAGCACAAATCGGTAAAACGCCCGAGTTTTCACTTCTTGCAAAATCAGCAACAGCCTTGTAATGCTCGTTTTTGTTTTCTAAGTCGTCAATGTCGGGGATATCGTCCTCTCCTATGTTAGCTGCATAGATAATCGGTTTTTCGCTGAGCAGGGGAATGTCCTCGAGGAACTTAGCCTCGTCATCGGTTCTTTCGAGACTTCTTGCGCTGAGCCCTGCATCGAGATGAGCCTTGAGCTTGGTCAAAAAGTCAATTTCTGCCTGAACACTCTTGTCACCCTTCAAAGCCTTCATAGCTCTGTCAATTCTTCTGTCAAGAATTTCAATATCCGAGAGAATAAGCTCTGTGTTGATGGTCTGAATATCGTCAAGAGGGTCTATTTTTGAGTTTACGTGAATTACGTCTGCGTTTTCAAAACAGCGTACCACGTGCACGATTGCATCAACTTCACGAATGTGAGAAAGAAACTTGTTTCCAAGTCCTTCACCGTTTGCAGCACCCTTTACAAGACCTGCAATATCAACGAATTCGATTATTGCGTGAGTTATTTTTTCGGGATTGTACATCTTTGCAAGCACGTCGAGTCTTTCATCGGGCACCGTAACAACGCCAACGTTTGGGTCGATTGTGCAAAAGGGATAGTTTGCTGCCTCGGCACCTGCTCCCGTAATAGCATTGAAAAGAGTACTTTTTCCCACATTTGGAAGTCCTACTATACCAAGTTTCATAAAATTATACATCTCCTTTATTTTCAAGGGTTTTTGCGATTTGCGTTTTGGCTACTACGCCATTTTTACGCCTTTTTGCATCGATTTATATAGATTTATATATCAGAAAACCCCTTTTTTCTCAAATTGCCTTACAGTTTGACCTAATGAATCGGTAGTCACGTGAACATACCTGTCCATTGTTGTTTTTATACTGGCGTGTCCCAGCAGCTTTTGCAGCACCTTTGGCTGCATCCCGCTTTCGATAGCACGAGTGGCGTATGGTCGAGCCGGCATAGTTGGCATCCATCTGAATGAACACCTTTTTACAATGCATCGGTTTTACATTTGCTATTAACATTTTCCCATAACAGGCTGAATGTTGAATGTGTATCGTTCTCGGTAGTTGCGAAGTGTATTAGGGGCTAAATCCCCAACGATATTTTCAATCCAAAAATCAAACCATTCATCAACCGTAGTTTCCGTAGCTACGAAAACACCATCGTACATGTCAGCAAATTTTGCTTCTTCTATCCAATTACGCGCTTCGGGAACTGTCCCGAAGTATTTTTCATGCCTTTTGCCTGCCTTATCAACAAAGCGTGCGCGTTCTTCCTTTGGTAGATACTCTTATTGCAGTCTTTTCCTTTAAGGTTCTTTCACATTGTTAACTCCTTTCTCACAGAGAGAAAAAGAGCATACTGCTACGCATAGATTATATCATAAGATGCTCTTTTCCTCAAGTGAATTTACAAAAAAATCTTAGGCTTTTTTGTAAATTTTTGACTTTGTGACTTAAATTACAATTTTATCGCTGATATATTCTTCAAATTCTTTGCGTTTCACGAGCTTTTTAGTGCCGACAAAGAGTACAAACGGACAATTAGGGACACGAAGCATACTATCGATTTTGTTAATGCCGATATTGCTATACTCCGCCGCTTCCTTAATGTTCAAGGTCATTTTAAGATGAATAGGAACTTTGCATTCAGCTTTCTCTGTTTTGTTATTATTCAATAAGTGGGTGGTTTTCTTCGTGTTGGCTTCGGTGTTTCCAATGGTATTTTTCTTCTTTGTCATACATCATCACCACCCGATAAATAAATTCTCGTTACATCATCACGGTGATGTCCAATCAGCTCCGATACCTTTTTGCGAGCCATAAAGTAAGAATATCCTTGTTCAATAAACTTGTTGTACTGTTCGTGAGCGAAGGTGTGACGAAGTCCGTGAAATGT
>JAZNRH010000031.1:0-5018 GCA_045590615.1 Eubacteriales bacterium | reverse complement strand
GTCCTTATCCCAACCGATAAACTCATATATTACACTATCCGTAGGAGCCTTTGTAGGAGCTTCGGGGGCTATTGCACTTTCGCCGTATGCAACACTCTGAGTATTGATAACAGCTCCATCGGCATCGTAGAAGGTTACTGTGTACTCTCTTACACTCTCATTGAAGGTGGGATATACGTCAAGGTTGCCTGTTATTGCTCCAAAGTCCTTATCCCAACCGATAAACTCATATATTACACTATCCGTAGGAGCCTTTGTAGGAGCTTCGGGAGCTATTGCGCTTTCGCCGTATGCAACACTCTGAGTATTGATAACAGCTCCGTCGGCATCGTAGAAGGTTACTGTGTAAATTGGTGAAAAATCAAGTGTATAAGCTCCGTCTGAGGTGTCCTCACCTGCATAACGGTCCCAAGAACTACCCTTTGAGACTTCTTCCCACTCAGCCTCAGTGCCTTGATAACAAATGCTATCAAGAGAATAACAAGCTTCAAAAGCGCTATCTCCGATACTTGTTACACTATTGGAAATAACTACGCTTGTAACGCCCGAGCAATTATAAAACGCGTATTCACCTATACTCGTTACGCCGGAAGGAATCGTAAGGCTCGTAAGGCTGGTACAGCCACGGAAGGCACCCTCGCCAATACTTGTTACACTATCGGGAATAGTTACACTCGCAAGGTTTGCACAGCCGTCGAAGGCAGAATAACCGATGCTTGTTACGCTATAGGGAATGCTGATACCCGTAAGGCTGGTACAGCTGAATGCACAATTGGGTATTTGTGCCACACCGTCAGGGATTACGATATCGGTAACGAGGCTACCGTTCAAATACAAGTTATCTGCATAGCACAACGGATTTGAAACAATAGTCTTGAAATCAATATTACACCAGGCGGCAACGTCCTCTATATATACGTTTTTTATGCTATTACAAGTGGCAAATGCATAACTGCCAATGCTTGTTATGCTATCGGGAACAGTTACGCTCTCAAGACTTGTACAATTAAAGAAGGCATAATTACCTATACTTGTTACACCATTCGGGATAGTAATACCGGTAATGCCTGTACAGTCGGAAAATGCCCTGTTCCCTATACTTGTTACAGGGCTGCCCCCGAGAGAAGCGGGAACTGTCACGTTGCCACTGACAGACGTATTAACGTCGGTAATGGTCGCCTCACCACCCGATACGGTATAGGTGTAATTACCCTCTGTTTCAGCGCTTGAGATAACTGCAAGCGTTGCAAAAATCATGGTAAGCACCAACAAAAATTGCAAAAATCTTTTCATCATTTCCTCCAAAATAAAAAAGTATAATAATCAGAAGCTATGCAAAATGAAATCCAAATTAGTTGAAAATAACCAATACAACTAAAAACCCTATTATGTGAAATATATGCTTTTCAACATCTATAGGGTACAAAAATGAATGCCGGCTAATAGCCTTTTACAATTATTCGATTCGTATTCATTTTAATTATATCACTCATAATGTGAAATGTCAAGAAAAATATAGAAGTTAGTTTTCCCTCAGATAAGAATAAAAAAAAACACCTTGCTTTTACGATAATAAAAAAGCGACGAGCCGTCGCTGGCGAATCTCGCCTATCCTTACTTTTTCTAAACTAAAGCAAGGCAAAACGGCGAGGTTAATTCAAAGCAATTTCCTATATGATAAAAAACCAAGGAGATACTTTCAAAAAAGCATCTCCTTGCCTCAAGATTAATAATTCTCTTTTCTCTTTTCAAAGTAGCTTCTGGGGTGCTTGCATACAGGGCAAACCTCAGGAGCCTTTTTACCAATTACAAGGTGTCCACAGTTGCGACACTCCCACATAATTTCCTCGCTCTTCTCGAATACGCACTGCATTTCGATGTTGGAGAGAAGCTTGCGATAGCGCTCCTCGTGAGATTTTTCAATCTCGGCTACCTTTCTGAACTGCTCTGCAAGCTCGGTAAAGCCCTCTTCCTCGGCATCCTTTGCAAAGTCTGCATACATTTCAGTCCATTCGTAATTCTCGCCTGCTGCAGCATCTCTGAGATTGGAGGCTGTATCGCCAAGACAGGAAAGCGCCTTGAACCAAAGCTTTGCGTGTTCCTTTTCGTTGTCAGCTGTCTCCTGAAAAATCGCTGCTATCTGCTCGTAGCCTTCCTTCTTCGCAACAGATGCGAAATAGGTATACTTGTTCCTCGCCTGAGATTCGCCTGCAAAAGCATCTCTGAGGTTTTGTTCTGTTTTTGTTCCTTTAAGTTCCATATTATTTCTCCTTTATTATTCTACTACTCCGTTTGCCGTAAGCTCTTCGTAGTAGTTGATTAACGTTACGTGATGATATGCCTCTACCCATATCGTACCCACACCGAGTGCAAGCAGACCTACGATATACCAACCGATAAATGAGAGGTCAAGAATGAACAGATCCATCTTGTGTCCGTTGGTGAGGCGCTTACTCTCGTTTATGCACTTTCTCCAATCCCAATCGGGATGCTCGCTCTTGAGATAGAACGCCATTGAATAAGCATAAGCCTTGACAATGCCCGGAATTACGAAAAGGAGTGACCAAAGTGCAACTAAAATCGTATAAAGCAAGCCAAGAACTATCGTTCCTCCGATATCCTTTTTGAATACGTCTGCTACTCTTTCAATCTTCGCCTCACCGTATCTTGCAATGTGCTTTGAAAAATCAATAAGCGCAACTGTTACCAATCCGATAAGCAGGAGCGATACTACGCTGGAAATACCTAAAATTGCCCCTGCAATGAGAGCAACAACTGCTCCAAGAAGCCAGGTGTTTGAAAAAATGCTGCCACCAAGCTGAGCCTTAGCCTTTGCTTTTAATTCACTTCTATTCATTATTATTGCCTCCTTGCAAAAAATTATCTTGCTTTTGTAGCAATTTCTTCAAGAATTTGCTTGATAAATTCGTCAATTGTCATTGTCGTCATTTCCATTGAGCCACGGCGACGAACGGAAACTGTTCCATCTTCGCCCTCCTTATCACCGACTACCAGCATATAAGGGATTTTGGCAAGCTGAGCTTCTCTGATTTTGTAGCCCGTCTTTTCGGCACGCTTGTCGCTTTCAACTCTCACGCCGACAGCTCCAAGCTTCTCGACAAGGGCATCGGTATAATCGTTATTTCTGTCGGTAATCGGAAGAATTCTAACCTGCGTAGGTGCAAGCCAGGTAGGCAATGCGCCTGCATACTTCTCAATGAGAAGGGCAAGTGTTCTCTCATAACAGCCAAGTGAGGTTCTGTGAATAATATATGGCGTTTTCATCGAGTTGTCAGAATCAACGTATTCCATTCCAAACTTCTTTGCAAGGAGCATATCAATCTGAATTGTAACGATTGTGTCCTCTTTACCAAATACGTTCTTGCACTGAATGTCAAGCTTTGGTCCGTAGAAGGCAGCCTCATCAATACCGATTGCATAATTATCTTTGCCAAGTAATTTGTCGAGCAGGTCACCCATTATAGCCTGAGCCTCGTTCCACTGCTCTGCACTGCCCTCGTACTTGTCGGTACGGTTGGGGTCCCACTGTGAAAATCTGAATGAGCAGTCCTCCCAAAGACCAACGGTATCAAGCATGTCCTTGGCAAGCTTCAGACACTCCTCAAACTCCTTTGCAAGCTGGTCGGGACGGAGCACGATATGACCCTCGGAGATAGTGAACTGACGTACACGGATAAGTCCGTGCATTTCGCCCGACTCCTCGTTTCTGAAAAGAGTCGAGGTCTCGCCAAGACGCATGGGAAGGTCACGGTAAGAGCGCTTTCTGTTGAGGAAAACCTGATACTGGAAAGGACAGGTCATAGGACGGAGCGCAAAGCACTCCTTGGTATAATCGTCGGGGTCTCCCATTACGAACATTCCGTCAAGGTAATGGTCCCAATGTCCCGAAATCTTATAAAGCTCACGCTTTGCCATAAGAGGAGTCTTTGTAAGCAGGTAGCCTCTCTGCTCCTCAACGTCCTCTACCCAGCGCTGAAGTCTCTGAATTGTTCTTGCACCCTTGGGGAGAAGAATGGGCAGTCCCTGACCGATACTGTCAACGGTTGTGAAATACTCAAGCTCACGTCCGAGCTTGTTGTGGTCACGCTTCTTTGCCTCTTCAAGCTGAGTGAGATGAGCCTCAAGCTCGGGCTTGGAGGCGAATGCAGTACCGTAAATTCTGGTGAGCATCTTGTTCTTTTCGTTGCCTCTCCAATATGCGCCCGTTGCCGACATAAGCTTGAACGCCTTAACGGCAGAGGTATAGGTCACGTGAGGTCCTGCGCAGAGGTCTGTATAGTCGCCCTGCTTGAAGAAGGACAGCTCGGCATCTTCGGGAAGGTCGTTAATGAGCTCGATTTTATAGGGCTCGTCTGCCATAAGCTCGAGAGCCTTATCACGAGGAAGTGTAAAGCGTTCAAGCTTGAGATTTTCCTTGGTAATCTTCTTCATTTCGGCTTCCAGCTTTTCGAGGTCCTCTTCATTGAAGCCTCCCTCTCTGTCGAAATCGTAGTAAAAGCCGTCCTTGATTGACGGTCCGATTGCGAGCTTGGTTTCGGGATAAAGACGCTTAACTGCCTGTGCAAGTATATGCGAGGCTGTATGTCTTAATGCATCGCGTCCGATTTGGTCCTCGAAGGTATATTCTTCGATAGCTCCGTTTTGCATAATAACTTTCATAGTATATCTCTCCTTATTAAAAAATCAAAAAAATAACCCCTGCCCGTATGGGCAAGGGTGCATTTACACGGTTCCACCTTGTGTTTAACTCATTATGACTTAACGCGCCAACACGCCGTACTCATCGTACGGGGCTACGGAGTGGTCTTCGTCCCTGAGCTTTCAGGTGGCTTTCAGCTACTGCCACCCTCTCTGTGTCGGCTGTGAGGATTACTCTTTCCGATTTTCGCCTTTGTTATATTATAATACTTCAAAATGCTTTTGTCAAGAATTTTTTTGAAAGCACCAAAGGATGCTTTTTAGCAAAAAGCACCCCCCGGACTCCCGAAAGTCGGATC
>JAZNRH010000030.1:0-13575 GCA_045590615.1 Eubacteriales bacterium | reverse complement strand
GGGCAGTGCATGCCACCAGCACGGCTGGTGGTCATGACTATTCCGGTATGATCACGAATTTGAAGTTGAATTCAAGCTCGCTGAACTGATACGGCTCAAGTGGTGCAGGGCCACAGGACTGTGAGCCGATGCCGTTTTGCTTGTAGTCGATTGTCAGAACAGTATCGCCACATTTTTCAAGCTCGAAGTTGTGAGCTTTTTTCTTGAGCTCTTCTTGAGTGTATTTTGAAAGGTTGAAGGAGAGAGTCTTGTCAATCGCTTCGATTCTTATGCACTTATCGCTGTCAGACACCTCAAGCCATTCTGTGTCACAATGAGCGCCATGCTCCTGAGGCTTGATATAGTCTACGTATTCGTTGTCGGCAGTTGAATAGAATTTTCCGATATAGGCAGCGTTTTTCTTGTCAGAATACGCTTCGATTGGACCACAGCCGAAATATTCAAGATTATCCTGAGAGTCGTCAAGGAAAAATCTCAGTCCAAAGCGAAGAGGCTGAGGTAGAAGCTCGTTTCGCTTTGCGTCGATGTTGTAAAAGATTTTACCCTTAGCATCGACGGTGTATTCTGTATCCATTTTGAAGATGCAGTTGTTACTCGGAGAGCAGATTGCAACCGATGCGGAAATTATAGCGACTCCGTTTTCTACCTTGGCACTTGAAGTATATGCTCTTGAATAGGAGAGATGATACCTTGCCGATTCGGCATAGTTGTTCATCGCTTTATCGTTGTCGGTAGGAGCTCTGTTGATATTGAATTCGCTTGGCTTTACAAAGAGAGCTCTTTGCTTGTAAATAGCTTTATCAAATACTCCTGTGAGACGGTTGTAGGTGTAGAGGAAGTCGTCGCCCTTGATTTCAAAGAGCTTGTCGGTTTCCTTGATTTCTATATTTCCCGATTCTGCAAGGGGAGCTTTGAGCTCAACTGTGTTAAGCTCGAGCTGGTCAAAACCACTCTCGTATAAATCACTTGTTACGTAGGTAAATTTGATAAATGCGTGCGATGAAAATTCGGGAAGCTCGATTTCCACCTCGGTTTCCTCGTGTGGAGCAATAGAGGGGAGTCTGAAATCTCCTGAAGCCACGATTTCGCCACCGTCGGTTATATCAAATTGTACAGTGTAAAGCTGTGAGACGTCTGTGAAGTCGAGGCAGTTTTTGAAATAGAATTTTGAGTTTTCCATTCTCGCCCTGATTGGACGGATAACGTTTTTGAATTCCAAAAGACTGTTGGAGGGTGTTCTGTCGGGCAGAACGAGTCCGTCTATACAGAAGTTTAAGTCGTTGGGGAAATCTCCGAAATCGCCACCGTAAAAATACTTGTCTCTTCCGTCGGGAGTTTTACCCATATATATACTGTGGTCACACCATTCCCAAACACAGCCACCCCAGAATTCGTCGTGCGAATAAATCAACTGTTGATATTCCTCGGCACTTCCGGGTCCGTTACCCATTGCGTGAATATATTCCGAGAGGAAATATGGCTTCTTGGGGGATTTTAGATATTCTTTGATTGCGTCGGGGTGAATGTACATTCTTGCCTGTACGTCGGATTCGGGCACTTCGGGCAGCTGCTCGTTTACCACCACAGAGCACTCGTAATGAGCAAGACGGGTATCATCAATCGAGTGCAGATAGTCAAGGCAAGCCTGAGGATTTATTCCGTAGCCGGCTTCGTTTCCAACCGACCACATAATGACACAAGCGTGGTTTTTGTCTCTTTCGTAAAGGCGTTCGACTCTGTCCAGCCATGCCTTAGTATACATCGGCTCTCTTGCGAGTCTGCTGTAATCGGGGTTATAGGGAACGCGATGTGTTCCGTGCGATTCGATATCGCCCTCGTCAATTACGTAAATGCCGATTCTGTCGCAAAGCTCAACAAAGTACGGGGCGTTTGGATAATGGCTGGTACGAACTGCGTTTATGTTATGCGCCTTCATTAAAAGAAGGTCTCTTACGACGTGCTCATAGGGTACGCAGGGTCCGTATATCGGTGAGGAATCGTGTCGGTTTACGCCCTTGATTTTGAAGGGCTTGGAGTTTAATAAAACTACGTTGTTTTCAATTTTGATTTCTCTGAAGCCTATTTCGGATACGATTGCCTCGCCCTCATATTCAATTAAAAGGGTATAAAGAGACGGGTTTTCGGCGTTCCAGAGAGTGACGTTTTCAAGGGTCAGGTCAATGGCGTCGGAGCATCCTTTTTCAAGGAGCTTTCCTTTGTAGTAAAGTGAAAAGCTTACCGGCGCTTTTTTACCGTTAAAGTCAAAATCTACGACGAGATGACCACTCTTGTATTCATTTGTGGGGAGAGCCTTTGTTTTGAAATCGCGAATATGGTTCGGGCTTCTCTTGAGTATGTAGACGTCTCTGAAAATTCCCGACCATCTGAACTTGTCCTGGTCCTCAAGATATGAGCCGTCACACCATTTGAGAACGAGCACCGAGAGCTTGTTTTCGCCTGCTCTGGCATATTTGGTTATTTCAAATTCAGAGGTGCAATGTGGTACCTGGTCGTAGCCGAGGTATTCGCCGTTCAACCAGATGTAGAAGGCAGAATCAACGCCCTCAAGGTTGATATAGAGACGGCAGTTCAGATCCTCTTTGCTCAGCTCGAAGCTTTTAGAATACGCTCCGACGGGAATGTCAGCTAAAATATACGGAGGGTCGCAGGGGAAGGGGTATTGAGAATTGAGATAGTTATTCTTTTCGTAGCCCCTCATATTCCATACCGACGGAACGTCAATTACGTCAAAGTCGGAGGTGTCAAAGTCGTCAAGATAGAACTCATCTTCAACGTCTCTTATATCGTTAAAGAACTTAAAATCCCAATCTCCGTTGAGAAGGATAAAACGCTCCGATTCTTCTCTTCTTGAGGCAGACAGCGCTCTTTCAGGGTCACTGAACGGTATAAAATACGCTCTTTGTTTTTCTGTTCCCTCGCTGATTAACTCGGGGTTTTCGAAGTTGTTTTTTACAATCATCTCAGTTGTCCTTTCAGTTTATTATTTTAGTTGAAATCTCACCTGATGAGAGCGTTATTTTTTCTTTGTTGTCACTCTCAACGATAAGACGGCAGGCATCGTCTATTTCTATTGCTTTTGCAATATACGGCTCACTTCCAAGTACCTTGATTGTTTTGCCCAAAACGATTGAACGGGCTTTGTATTCTTCAAGGAAGGTGTGGCTTGTCATTGTGTCGTACAGCTCAAAAAAACTATCGAGAATTTTTCCGAGGAGCTCATCCTTGTTTGTTTCTCCCAGACTCGTCGCAATATCACGAAGCTCGGTCGGGAAGCTGTCGGGCTTTGTGGAAAGATTGATACCAATACCAACGACAACGTAATTAATCTTGTTGTTTTCGTGGTCGAACGAGCCTTCGCTGAGAATACCTGCAACCTTTTTGCCGTCAAGATAAATATCGTTAACCCACTTAATTCCACACTTTCTGTCGCTCAAAGCTTCTATTGCACGGCAAAGTGCGACGGCTGTCATACTCGTAATATACAAAGCTTCATCAATCGAAAAGCTCGGTCTCAGTAAAACACTCATATACAAGCCTGTATCAAGAGGTGAGAAAAAGCTCTTTCCCTGTCTGCCACGCCCTTGTGTTTGCTCACGTGCCGTTACGACGCAGCCTTCAGCCTCTCCGTTTTCTGCAAGAGCTTTGAGATAGGTGTTGGTCGAATCAATTTTATCTAACTTGATTAGTTTGATTTTTCTTGTCATTTTTGAAAATTCCTTTGAGCTTTTTGGTACAGATAACGGCGATTGCTATTTTTATTATATCAAATGGAATGAAGGGCAGAACTACTGCCGAAAGCATCTTGGAAAGAGTGCCGTCATACAGCTCAAAGATGCTAATCCATAACGCACCAAAGACGTATGAAATAGCCGTTGCGACACCGAAGGAGATGGCATAGGTCAGAGTTGTGCTTTTGAGCTTCTTTGATGCAAGGCTGATGAGATAAGATATGATGGGGAAGGAAAGAATAAATCCTCCACCAAGTCCCCTGATAACGCCGATACCACCCGAAAACGAGGAAAATACAGGTACTCCTATAGCACCGAGTAAAATATATACCAAGCTCATTATAAACGCTTCGTTAGGAGCGAGAATAGTGGACATAATGAAAATGCAAAGTGTTTGTAAAGTAATTGGGGGGATAGACGGATAAGCAAGCTGAGCGCCCACCGTTACGAATGCAACTCCCAGAGCAATTCTGGTTATTTTTGCCGCGTTTGCTTTCATAAAATCACCTCGTTTAATTGTAGCATATTTTTTAGTATATTGTCAACTTTTAATTTGACATATTGCTTAATAAATTTTGTTTGTTTGAAAACGATTGACAATATCGCATTATTGAGGTAAAATACATACGAGGTGAGTTGCGTGAAAAAGAAGGTTACGAATTGTGAAACCTGTGTTAATTTCGTTTACGACGACGAGCTTGGCTGTGACGTGTGTATGGTTGAGCTTGACGAGGACGAGTACATAAAATATATGCAAAGCTCATACGAGAGCTGTCCGTATTATCATCTTTACGACGAATATAAGACGGTAAGAAAGCAGAATTAATCTGTATTCAGACTAATTCTGCTACTTTTTTTCAAAAAGGTATTGACATTTCTTGTACGTGGTATTATAATTTAGCATATTAAAGTGATAAAGTGAAGGAGAACGAAATGGATAAGCTTCATACCCCCGACGTCGATTATCTTTTCAAGGCTATTCTGTGCCTTGAGAGTGTAGAGGAATGTTATAAATTTTTCGAGGATGCGTGTACCGTTAAGGAGATTTTAGATATCTCACAAAGGCTCAAGGCGGCGAGAATGCTGATGAACAAGGAGAATTACGTAGTTGTCAGCAAGACTACGGGAATGAGTACGGCGACAATCAGCCGTGTTAATAAGTGCCTTGAATACGGAGGTGGAGGGTATAGGGATATACTCGAAAAGCTCGAAAAACAGGAGAAGGACAAATGAGAGAAGACAATATATTAAAGAATGAAGAAAAGGCTATTTTTGCTCTCAGAGCCTTGTACCGTGAATTTGGATATCTTCCGTTCAAAATGAGTAAGTTTGAGAGCTACGACCTGTACGTGAGAAACAAGGACTTTCTCGTTTCGGATATGGTAATTACCTTTAACGATACAAACGGAGAGCTTCTTGCACTCAAGCCCGACGTAACTCTTTCAATTATAAAGAATACCACGGATAAATCGGGTTGTAAAGAAAAGGTTTATTATAACGAGAACGTTTACAGAGTTTCGGGAAGCACCAAGCACTTCAAGGAGATTATGCAAACGGGACTTGAATGTATCGGCGACGTTGATGCCTACGATATATTCGAGGTTATATATCTTGCCTCGCGTAGTCTTGATCTCATTTCGGGTGACTTTGCGCTTGATGTTTCACATATGGGAATTTTCAAGGCTGTTCTTGACGAGAGTGGTAAGGACGACGTATTCAAGAAGGAGTTTATCAGGCTGGTTTCCGAAAAGAATCGACACGAAGCACTTAAGCTGCTCGATGAGTCGGGTGTCTCAAAGGAGCTTTCTGACAAGCTGATTTCCTTTATTGACCTTTATGGCGCACCCGATGAGGTTATAAGTGAGCTCGAAGCAATTTGCACTACCGACAGTGCAATCGCAGCTCTCAATTCACTCAGAGAGCTCTGGCAGCTCCTTTCACAGACCGAGTATGCCGACAAAATAAGAATTGATTTTTCTGTAATCAACGATATGAACTATTACAATGGAATAGTGTTTAAGGGCTTTTTGAACGGTATTCCCGAGGGCGTTCTGGCAGGTGGTCAGTACGATGCCCTGATGGAGAGAATGGGTCGCACCTCGGGTGCAATCGGTTTTGCTATATATCTTGATTTGCTCGACATTCTCAACCGTGAGCCTCAGGAATACGACGTTGACGTGCTTTTGCTTTACAGCGATAAAACCGACGTTAAAAAGGTGTTTGAGAGAGTTCGTTCTCTCACATCGGCTTCTCTTACCGTTTCGGCGCAAAAGAGCATTCCCGAGAAGCTGAGATATAAAATGCTTGAAAATCTTGATAGGGAGGGGAACTAAAATGCTTAATATAGCTCTTCCCAAGGGCAGACTTGGTGAAAAGGTACTGCAAATGTTTGAAAACGCAGGCTACGAGTGTCCTTCAATTCACGAAAACAACCGTAAGCTCATATTTGAAAATGAGGAAAAGGGAATAAGATATTTTTGGGTAAAGCCCTCCGACGTATCAATCTACGTTGAGAGAGGCGCTGCCGATATAGGTGTTGCAGGCAAGGATATACTCCTTGAGTATTCTCCCGAAATATACGAGCTTCTTGACCTTAACCTTGGCAAATGCAGAATGGCAGTAGCCGGTAAAAAGGATTTTTATGACGATAACACGCGCACCCTCAGGGTTGCGACAAAGTTCGTTAATATAGCAAAGAATTTTTACGCCTCAAGATGCCGTGATATTGATATAATAAAGCTCAACGGCTCAATCGAAATCGCTCCCATTCTGGGACTTTCCGACGTTATTGTTGATATAGTTGAGACGGGCACAACTCTGCGTGAAAACAACCTTGAGGTTGTCGAGACGGTTGTTCCGATCAGCGCAAGACTGATTGCCAATAAGGCGTCCTTTAAGTTCAAGACTCAGGAAATTCAGAAAATAGTAGACAGTATGAAAGCACAGGTAAAATACGATGATTAGTATATACAAATACGGTGAAGTGCCGAGCAGTGAAATCTATAAAAGAGAGAACATCGCCTCTAACGTTGAGGGTGACGTTGAAAAAATCATAGCTAACGTAAGAGAAAACGGGGACAAGGCGCTTTTTGAGTATTGTGAAAAGTTCGATAAGGTAAAGCTCACTGCCCTTGAGGTCACCGAGAGTGAGATTTCCGAAGCATTTGACTCGGTTGAAGAAAAATTTATAGAGATAATAAAGGAAGCGGCAGAGAATATTCGCGATTTCCACAAAAGACAGGTTACGAACAGCTTTTTCATCAACGAGAAGGATGGAGTAATCACAGGGCAGAGAGTGTCGCCCATTGAAAAGGTCGGCATATACGTTCCGGGTGGTACGGCAGCATATCCTTCTACCGTTCTGATGGATTCGATTCCTGCAAAGATAGCGGGCTGTTCGGAAATCGTTATGGTTACTCCACCTATGAAGGACGGAAAAGTTAATCCCATTATTCTGGCAGCAGCAAAGATAGCAGGCGTTGACAGAATATTCAAGGTAGGAGGCGCTCAGGCTGTAGCAGCACTTGCGTACGGAACAGAGTCACTTCCCAGAGTTGACAAA
This sequence comes from Eubacteriales bacterium, assembly GCA_045590615.1. GTDB lineage: Bacteria > Bacillota > Clostridia > Oscillospirales > SIG627 > RGIG6353. Next base: position 6,264 of record JAZNRH010000030.1, on the reverse strand, counting down.
ATCGTTGGACCGGGAAACGCATATGTTGCCGAGGCAAAAAAGCAGGTGTTTGGCAGAGTTGCAATAGATATGATTGCAGGACCGAGCGAAATTCTGGTGGTAGCTGACAGTAAGTCGTCACCTAAAAACGTGGCAGCCGATATGCTCTCTCAGGCAGAGCACGATAAAATGGCGAGCGCTGTGCTCGTAACCGATAGCTTTGAGCTTGCTGAAAAGGTGAGTGAGGAGCTTGAAAGACAAATTCCACTGCTCCCGAGAGCAGAAATTGCCAGAGCTTCAATTGATAATAACGGTAAAATTATAGTAGCAGAAAATAATCTTATGCTCGCTATTGATATAGCAAACGAAATCGCTCCCGAGCATCTGGAGCTTTGTGTGGATAATCCCTTTGACTATCTTGACAAAATACATCACGCAGGCTCAATATTTATGGGAAGGTACTGTCCTGAGGCGCTCGGTGATTATTTCGCAGGACCAAACCATACCCTTCCCACGAGTGGTACGGCAAGATTTTCATCTCCTTTGAGTGTGGACGACTTTGTGAAGAAATCACAGATTATTTATTATACCGAGTCGGCTCTTGCAAAGGTCAGCGACAAGGTGGCTTATTTTGCCTCCAAGGAAGGTCTTGACGCTCACGCAAAAAGCGCAACAGTCAGAGGTGAAAAGTAATGAGCAGATTTTTTAGCCCGACACATTCATCTCTCGTGCCATACGTACCGGGCGAGCAGTTGAACGATAAAAAGTATATAAAGCTCAACACCAATGAGTCGCCCTATCCACCGTCGGCTGACGTTGAAAGAGCTGTCAGTGAGGAGTCGTCGCGCTTGATGTTGTACTCCGACCCTGATTGCAAGCCTCTTATTGCCAAGCTTTCCGAGAGATATTCTCTCCCGAAGGAGTCTATCGTTGTGACTAACGGCTCGGATGAAATACTCAATTTCGCATTTCTTGCTTTTTCCGATGAAAACAACAAGGTGGTTTTTCCCGATTTAACCTACGGCTTTTACCGTGTGTTTGCCCAGCTTTACAATTTGAATTACGAGGAAATTCCGTTGCGAGAGGATTTCACAATCAACGTTCAGGATTATCTTGGAATAAATAAAAACATTTTTATAGCAAATCCAAATGCCCCGACGGGTATCGCTTTGCCCCTGAGTGACGTAGAGGAAATTGTGCGTACAAATCCCGACAACGTCGTGGTTATTGACGAGGCGTACGTCGATTTTGGGGGAGAGAGCGCAGTATCTCTTGTGAAAAAATATCCCAATCTTTTAGTGACTCAAACCTTTTCAAAATCACGTTCACTTGCAGGCGCAAGGCTTGGTATGGGTTTTGCTTCTCCTGAGCTTATTGCCGATATAAACACTCTTCGTTATTCTACCAATCCGTATAATATAAATCGCCTTACTATGAGAGCAGGAATTGCAGTACTTGAGAACGATTCTTATTATATGGATAATTGCAGAAAAATCGCAGAAACAAGGGAGTATACCTTGAATGAGCTGGCAAAGCTCGGATTTTCGGCAACCGATTCAAAGACTAATTTCGTCTTTGTGAAAAGTAATAAAATCGGTGGCGAGGAGCTTTATACAAAGCTGAGGGCGAGGGGGATTTTAATTCGTCATTTCAGCACTCCCAAGATTGCCGACTACAACAGAATTACCATCGGTACAATGGAGCAGATGAAAACAATGCTCGACAACATAAAAGAAATTTTGGAGGAAAAGTAATGAGAACCTCAAAAATAATACACAAAACTGCAGAGACAGATATATCTCTTTTCATCAATCTTGACGGAAAGGGAACGAGTAATATAAATACGGGCTGTGGCTTTTTAGACCATATGCTCACACTCTTTGCAAAGCACTCACGCTTTGACCTTGACGTTGCTTGCGTTGGTGATAAGTGGGTTGATTATCACCATACAGCAGAGGATATAGGTATAGCACTCGGCAAGGCATTTTCTGAGGCGCTCGGAGAAAAGAAGGGTATAACCCGTTATGCAGACACTACTCTGCCAATGGACGAAACACTCATTCTTTCTGCGCTCGATATTTCGGGCAGAGCGTATCTTGCCTACGATGTAGAGCTTTTGACTGCAAAAGTCGGTGACTTCGACACCGAGCTGTCAGAGGAGTTTTGGCTTGCCTTCACAAGAGAGGCAGGAGTGACCCTCCATATTAAAAAGCTTGCAGGTACTAATTCTCATCATATAATCGAAGGCACGTTCAAGTCGGTTGCAAGAACACTCAGGAAGGCAACGAGAATCGACCCCGAGCTTGACGGTGAAGTACCTTCTACAAAAGGAGTTCTTTAATGATAGCACTTATTGATTACGGAGTGGGAAATCTCTTCTCACTGAAATGCTCTCTTAAAGCCGTCGGTGCAGACGTCGTGGTGACCGATTCACCCGACATAATCAGAAGGGCTGATAAAATTATCCTCCCCGGCGTTGGTGCTTTTGGAGATGCCATTGCCAAGCTTCGCTCAACGGGGCTTGACACAGTGATTGTTGACGAGGTCAGGAAGGGCAAAAAGATTTTTGGAATATGCCTTGGAATGCAGCTTCTTTTTGAGAAGAGCTACGAGTACGGCGAGTATGAGGGGCTTGGACTTTTGAAGGGCGAGGTCATTTCAATGGAGGGCACGATTCCCGAAGGTCTTAAAATTCCACATATCGGCTGGAATTCATTGACCAAGAAAAAAGACCACCCTATTTTCAAGTACATAAAAGACGGTGACTGCGTGTATTTCGTGCACTCTTATTATGCAACGAACTGTACTGACAGTCTTTTGGCAACTGCCGAATACGGTAAGGACTTGACTGCTGCAGTAGCTCTTGATAACGTGTCGGGCACTCAGTTTCACCCCGAGAAGAGTGGTGAGGTAGGGCTTTCTATTCTTCGCGCGTTTGCCGAATGGGAGGATTGAGTAATGTATATTTTTCCGGCAATAGATTTGTTTGACAAAAAGGCAGTAAGGCTTCTGAAGGGCGACTACAATCAAATGACTGTGTATAGTGACAAGCCTCTCGAAATAGCAAAGGATTTTGAAAAGGCAGGCGCAAAGCATATTCATCTCGTCGACCTTGAGGGTGCAAAGGACGGCACTACGCCTAATTTAGAGATTGTTGCAGATATAGCCCATAATACCGATTTGTTCGTTGAAATCGGTGGTGGTATAAGGAGTATAGAAACACTTGACAGATACTTCTCGGTAGGTGTCGACAGGGCTATTCTCGGCACAGTTGCTATAAATGACGGAAGTTTTTTGAGGCTTGCCCTTGAAAAATACGGAAAGAAAATAGCCGTTGGTGCAGACGTTAAGGAGGGCAGGATTGCGATTAAGGGCTGGCTTGAAACAGCTCCCGTAACGCTCGACGAGTTCTTGTCCGAGATGCAGACGCTTGGTGTTGATACGGTTATATGTACCGATATTTCAAAGGATGGTGCAATGTCGGGTACTAACCTTGAAATGTACAAGGCACTTTCCGAAAAATATTCTATGAACATAACGGCATCGGGTGGCGTGTCTACTCTTGACGACGTGAAGGCGCTCAGGAGTATGAATCTTTACGGAGCAATTATAGGAAAGGCTTACTATACGGGCGCAATAAAGCTTGAGGAAGCAATCGAGGTGGCAAAATGATAACGAAAAGAATAATTCCCTGCCTCGACGTTAAGGACGGCAGGGTGGTAAAGGGAGTCAATTTCCTTGGGCTTGCCGACGTGTCCTCTCCCGTTAAGCTCGCAAAATTCTATTCTGACAGTGGTGCAGATGAGCTTGTTTTTTACGACATAACAGCTTCGGCTGAAGGCAGATCACTATTCGTTGATATTCTCACCGAGGTTGCAAGCACGATATTCGTGCCCTTGACGGTAGGTGGTGGAATTAATACTGTCGAGGATTTTGACAGAGTTTTGAAGTGTGGAGCTGATAAGGTCAGCGTAAATTCGGGTGCTATCCGAAACCCCAAGCTGATAGAGGCAGCAGCTAAGAAATACGGAAACCAATGTGTTGTAATCTCTGCTGACGTAAAGAGGGTAGACGGAGTATTTCGCGTATTTGCCAAGGGTGGCAGAGAGAATACGGGAATGGAAGCAATAGATTGGATTAAGCACGCAGTAGATTTGGGTGCAGGCGAGGTCGTAGTAAATTCTATCGATACCGACGGCGTTAAGCGTGGCTTTGATATCGAGATGCTTGATGCCGTGCTCAATGCAGTAAACGTCCCCGTAATAGCATCGGGTGGCGCAGGATCAAAGCAGGATTTCGTAAATCTCTTCAAGACGCTTCCCGATATAGATGCAGGTCTTGCAGCATCGGTGTTCCATTTTGGAGAGATTGAAATAAACGATTTGAAATCAGAGCTTAGAAAAAATGATATTACAGTAAGACTATAAGGAGAAAATCAAATGTTGAATATTGAAGAGCTGAAATTTGACGAAAACGGATTAATACCGGCAATCGTCGTTGATTCTATAAATAGAGAGGTTCTGACTCTCGCGTATATGAACAAGGAGAGCCTCAAAATTACTATGGAAAAGGGGCTGACTTGCTTCTGGAGTCGTTCAAGAAACGAGCTTTGGCTCAAGGGTGAGACGAGTGGCAACTATCAGCACGTCGTTTCTATAACTGCCGACTGCGACAACGATGCGCTTGTGGTAGTCGTTGAAAAGGACGGACCGGCTTGTCATACAGGAACTAATTCCTGTTTCACAAATACTCTTTATCAGAGTGACGAGCTTCATCAGTTTACACTTGATTCGCTTGCAGGCTTGCTTGAGGGCAGAAAAAAGGACAGACCCGAGGGCTCGTATACAACCTATCTTTTTGATAAGGGAATTGACAAAATTCTCAAGAAGGTAGGAGAAGAGTGCACCGAGGTAATCATTGCAGGCAAGGCAGATGACAAAAAGGAAACCATCTATGAAATAGCCGACCTTGCATATCACGTTATGGTGCTTATGACCGAAATGGGAATCAGCGTTGAGGAGGTTCACCGTGAGCTTGCCTCTCGCCATATAATCGATAAAAAAGTTAAGCAGGAGAAAATGACGAAATGACGCTTTCTGCTTTTCATACGCATTGTAGCTTTTGTGACGGAAAAAATACGCCCGAGGAAATGGTCCTCGAGGCGATAAATAAAGGCTGTGACGAAATCGGCTTTTCTTCACATTCTTATATGGCGCATGATGAAAGATGGGGAATGCCCCGTAGCGTAGAGCAAGAGTACAAAAAAGAAATTTTGAGACTTAAGGACAGATATAGTGATAAAATCAAAATTTTTCTTGGCATAGAATACGATTGGTATTCGGATTTTGATACGAGTGATTACGATTATATTATCGGCTCAATTCATTATATCCTGAAAAACGGATATTATATACCTCTTGACGAAACGGCAAAGCATCATACCGATGCGATAAAGGAGTTCTATGGTTCAAATCCCGATAAGCTTGCAGAGGAGTACTACGAAATGCTATCGGGTGTATATGAAAGAACAGGCTGCGATATAGTAGGTCACTTTGATATAATTACAAAATTTGACGAAAAAGAGCTCATATACGAGGAAACCGACTCTTACAAGGAGAGCGCCCTCATGGCTTGTAGAGTGCTTGCAAAAAAGCCCGTAGTAGTTGAAATTAATACGGGAGCAATTTCACGAGGCTACCGAACAACGCCGTATCCTGCCCCCTTTATTCTTGACGAGCTTATAAGGCTGAAAGCACCTCTTGTCGTTACGTCGGATACACATTCAAGAGAAACGCTTTTGAGTGGTATGGACGAGGTGTACACTTCCCTTAAAGAGCGTGGCTCTGCCCCTTTGACAAGTATTGAAGAAGTAGTTAAAATTTCTCGAAAAAAATAAACTTTTTTATAAAAAGCTATTGACAAAAGCGACTTGATGTGATATCATATTATCCGTTAAGTCGCTTATGCCTCTGTAGCTCAGTTGGTAGAGCAGAGGACTGAAAATCCTCGTGTCGTTGGTTCGATTCCGACCGGAGGCACCATTTCTCCCAGAAAAATAACAGCGACTTTTCATACGCGGATTTAGCTCATTTGGTAGAGCGCGACCTTGCCAAGGTCGAGGTGGCGGGTTCGAGCCCCGTAATCCGCTCCATTGGTTGGAGCGAAAGACGTTTTGCTCAGAAACCATTTATATACGCCGGTAAAAAGCAGATGAGGGCAGTAGCGCTTATCAAGCTTTTTACATAGTGCGAGTCCCGGGGGGTTAGCTCAGCTGGGAGAGCATCT
>JAZNRH010000029.1:0-20719 GCA_045590615.1 Eubacteriales bacterium | reverse complement strand
GTATAGAATATAGGAATAACGAAAAGGGCTGTAAAAAACTTTATTAGTTTTTTACAGCCCTATGTGCGTTAGGGAATAAAATACTGCCAAAAAGCGAAAGCTTATAGCTTATCAAACACCTTCAATACCTTCTTCAACGCTATTCTCGCGTTACCGTAGTTTTTGGAGTAATAGGATTCAAAGTTGGGGCTGTTGTTTCGTATTGCCATACGGAGAACACTACCTAAGCCACCTGTTCCGTAAACTGTACCGAAGTTGAATTCACGGTTGTCGAGAACTATATCGAGAACCTCCTTGGACTCGTTATCACGAAGGTAACGTGTCTTGAGGGCAATTTCATAAATGGTTGGTGTAAGAGTTTTCCAAGACTCGTAGGAGAGAGCTTCGGTACAAGCGCCGATGAACTCAAGGTTATTGGCTGCAGTCTTGGGAATTGAGGAAACGGTATGCTCAGGAAATACACCTATATAGTAGTTGTCCTGATATTCGTCCCACTTGGGTGCAGGAAGAATGCCGTAGTCGTCCTCGAAATTACGATAAGTTTTTGAGCACACGTAATTGAGGTATGTATCAATGAATATTGCCTGTTTGTTGATGAAATATTTATGAACTTCGTCTTCGTCCTCGTAAGCTACGTACCACACACCGTTGGTGTTACGGTAAAGGTCATATACTGTCTGAACGATAGTATTGATTTTGTCGGTCTTGATTGAAATCGTGGGTATTCCGTCGGCATCCTTCTTTATAACGGGGTTATCAAAAGAAGTGAGCCAGTGACTCTTTTCAATATCCAAGACTGCACCGAAAAAGTCACCTGCAGAACGGTCTCCCGAGCCATCGACGTCGGTATAGATATCTTTTATTCTGCTATAAAATTCATCATAGGTCCAATCGCCATTGAGGACAAGCTCGTAGAGATTGCCTAAATCCCACGAATTTGCAAGTGCCTTGTTAAAGAAAAGAACTCCTGAGCAAAGAATTGCAGTTGCGTTGAGGTCGGAAATCGCAAAGATACATTTTCCGTCATAGGTGAGCTCGGTGGTATTGCTGGGTGACCACCAGGGCTTTGAAAAATCAACGTGAGGTACGTCGTACCAATTAAGGAAAAGGTTTTTGGTAATCATTTGCGCTGAGGTGTTTACGTGAACGACGAGGAGGTCAAACTCATCTGAACCCGACAAAACAGTTTTTGAAACGTGGCTTTGAAGCTCGGTAATACCTGCGTTATAAACAAGCTCTATTTTACAGTTAAGCTTGTCCTCTACTACCTTATTTCTTGTTGCCTTGGCGTCTTTGATAAGGTCGCCCTTGTTGATATCTTCTGCAGCAGGAAACATTTCGTAGCCGTCATTATGACATACAACACGAAGTGTTTTTCCACCAAAATCAAGAGTGTCGTCGAGTCCGTCATCAACTATCGCACGCTCTGCAAAGATATCTCCCTTTTCAAGAGCTGCCTGAATATCATCGTCGGTACTCGTTTGCTTTTCGACTTCCTTTATTTCTTCCTCTTCGCTACAGCCAACGAAAGCAAAGACTGTGAGAAGCATAGAAAGAACAAGTAAAACGCTCAAAAGTTTTTTCATTTTGTTTTCTTCTCCTTTTTTTATTGCATTGTAAACATTATATCATAAAACCAAGGTCGTAAGACCTTGTAAGGCGTTAGCCGTTGCCTTGTCGCAACAAGGCTGTTTTAATGATAAAATGTTCTCAAAGTTAAAGACGCAAGTCTTTAATAGCAAAGCTTTGCTTTGCCGATGGCTTCCACGCCATCGCTTTGAGGTTATTATATCATATTTTGTTTTTATTTGCAATAGGTTTCGATAAGATTTTACAATTAAAAATCGGCTGCAGCATAAAATCGATTTCCCCCATCGAATTTAACTGCAACCGATGCTTTATAATATAAATGTCATATTACGTTTCATTTGGTAAACTTCTTGAGCAATTCTATCTTCTTTGTGCTTACTTCACTGACAAGCTCAAGCTCAGCAACCTTCTTTGCACTTCTCGTTCTTACGTCACCGTAGCTGTAGGTGTACTCACTCTCACCTGCCTCACGGTACATAACAAAGGGTCTGAAAACGTAGCCCTTATTATAATCCGTAACGTTATTAATCGTGTGAACGAAAACAACCTCGTTGGCGTTTGAAGAGAAGGCTGTTTCAAAAATCTCAAAAGTGGCATTGGCTGTAGTTACCTTGAGGTCTCCGTTAAGCTTACTTTCCTCAATTATAACCATACCGAACTTTACGTCTGCGTTTTCTGAATAAGAAAATTCGCCCGACGGAAAATACTTATTGAAATTGGAGTCCTTTGTAACAAGCATACCCAAACGAAGCGCAGGTGTGTTGTTAATTCTCAGAGAAGCTCCGATGTTACTTATATTGGGAACTGCAGCCTCGGTTGAAAAGCTACTGTTCAGCACCTTTTTGTCAAACTTGGTTTCCTGACTGCCGTTTCCGTTATAAAGCTCAACGTCCGACATTGCAACGCTAAGCTCCGAGCCCGACCTTCCTACAACGGTAAAGGAGAAGGTGAAGTCGAGAGTTCTGTTAACGATGGCAGGCGAGCCACTTACAGTAAGCGACAAAACGTTGTTGCTAACAACGGGAGCAGCAGCACTCCAGCCCTCAGGCGCGCCTATAATTTTAACGTCGTTATTAAAGCTAAGCCCCTCAGAGAAGGTGTAAGCAACGCTGACACTTGAAAGTCCTTCGCTCTCAATTTCGGTAATATTGGTTGTAAATTGTACGATGTCTCCGACATAAACAATGCTGTCTGCATTTGAGGTAAGCCTCACAGTTGCAAAGCTTCTCTTCTGACCCAGAGAGCCGATTGGCACCATGGGTGTTTCAACACCGCCTGCTGCAAAAGCCACGCACGCAACGGATGCGAGCATAACGACGGTTAAAAGCATTGATAAAATTCTTTTTTTCATATTTGTATCCCTTTCATCTCGGTGTATATATATGATACACTAAAAAAGGCAAAATGTCAAACGTTTTCTCCAAATAATCTGAGAGCTTCCTTTGCAGCCTGCTGTTCAGCCTCCTGCTTACTCTTTCCTGTTCCCTTGCCTATTTCGTTTGAATTGAGCATAACTCTCATCTCGAAAACTTTTTTGTGGTCGGGTCCACTCTCACCAACAAGCTCGTATTCGAGCACGTCGCCCTTTGAATTCTGAACGAGCTGCTGAAGTGCGCCCTTGTAATTCTTTGAGCCACCACGTCTGATTGTTGCGAGTATTTCCTCTATTCTCGGAAGGGCAACATCCATAATAAGAGGAGTTACAGCCTCCTTTGAGTAGCCACTGTCAAGATAGATTGCTGCAATGAGCGCCTCGGTTGCATCGGCAAGAATTGATTTTCTGTGTCTGCCGTCGGTTTTCTCCTCGCCCTTGCCAAGAGCAAGATATTTTCCAAGCTCAATTTTTGAAGCATACTGATAGAGCGCGTCCTCGCAAACGGCGAAGGCGCGTATTTTAGTGAGGTCGCCCTCCTGCTCCTCGGTGAGCGAATTGAATATGTAGCCCGAAACCACGATTGACAAAACCGAGTCTCCCAGAAATTCGAGTCTCTCATTGCTGGATATATTCTTTTTCTGTGCTCTGCACTCATTTGAATAAGAGGAGTGCGTGAGAGCGTTATACAGATAATCGGAATTGTTGAAGGTATAACCGATTATTCCTTCAAGCTCGCTTGAAAGCTGTAAAAATTCCTGTGTGTAGAGCTCTGCCTTCCTATTCATTGTCCTCTCCCCGTCTGGCTGCCCTCAGAGACTCGCCAAGCTCTGCTATATCCTTTATAACTCCGTTTTCGACGAAAATCTTTGCCTGACGGCAGGCAGAAAACATTCCTCGTTCACCCGAATTTCCGTGAGCCTTTATAACAGGTGCGTTTATTCCAAGCAGTGGCGCTCCACCGTACTCGGTGTAGTCCATAGACTTCTTGAGCGCCATTGCCTCGGATTTGAGGAAGAGCGCTCCTATGAGCGTCTTGAAATTCTTTTTGAACATTGACTTGAGCGTTCTTGACATAAATTTGCCAAAGCCCTCTACAAGCTTAAGGATTATATTTCCGGTATATCCGTCTGCAACAAGCACGTCACACACTGAATTCACAACGTCCCTACCCTCAAGATTGCCGATAAAATTGATGTCCTCGCACTCCTTAAGAAGCTGATAGCTCTCTCTTGCAAGCTCATTGCCCTTGGTCTCCTCGGTGCCATTGTTAATCAGAGCTACTCTCGGACTCTTCAAGCCGAACATTCTTTTCATATAAATCGAGCCCATCAGAGCAAATTGCTTCATAGTCTCGGCATTGGGAGCAACGTTTGCGCCTGCATCAATCAGGAGCATTGGTGCACCAAGTGGTATTACTGCGCCGATTGCCGCCGCCTTTATGCCCTTGGGCTTTCTTACGATAAGGCTCGCTCCTGCAACGAGAGCGCCTGTATTTCCCGTCGAAATAAAGGCATCGCCCTCCCCGTCCTTGAGCAGATTGAGTCCTATGCTCATCGAGGAGTCCTTCTTGGATTTTATAACTACGAGATAGTCGTCGTCCATCGTTACGACGCTTGATGCGTGTACAATTCTGATTGAGTCGTCTGCACTTCTGCCTATAGACGAAAGTGCGTTGGATACCTCATTTTCGTCTCCCACAAGAGTAATATCGATTTTCAGTTCATCATGAGCCCTGACAGCGCCCTTTACTGCTTCAAGAGCCTCGGCGTCGCCACTCATTACGTCAATGATAAATCTCACAGTCCGTATTCCTCCTTGATTTCCTTTACCTTTTCAAGACAACGCTCGCCTATTGCGGCGTTTCTGAGCTTTTTGCCACCCTTGACCTTGTGCTCAAGAGGTGCAATTATTCCGAAATTAACGTTCATCGGCTGGAAATTCACAACCGATTGATTAGAAACGTAGTTTGCAAGAGCGCCTATTGCCGTCTTTCTTGTAAAATCTATTTCGTCAAGTCCAAGAGCCCGTCTTGCAACGTTTATTCCTGCTACCATTCCCGACGAAGCAGATTCGAGATAACCCTCCACGCCCGTCATCTGACCTGCAAAATAGATATTTCGCTTGTCTCTCAGACTGTAAAACGGGGTCAGGTGCTTTGGCGAATCTATAAAGGTGTTTCTGTGCATTACTCCGTACCTCAGAAATACTGCGTTTCTGAGCGCAGGTATGAGCGAGAAAACCCTCTTCTGCTCAGCAAAGGTGAGATGTGTCTGGAAGCCGACGATGTTGTACATTGTAGCTTCCTTATTGTCCTGCCTGAGCTGTACCGTCGCATACGCCTCGCTGTTGGTTTTCGGGTCGATGAGTCCAACGGGCTTCATCGGTCCGAAAAGCAATGTCTCAAAGCCCCTTGATGCCATTACCTCTACGGGCATACACCCCTCAAAGACCTTCAGGTCCTCGTCAAAGCTATGAAGCTCGGCTGTACCGGCATTTATTAATTCGTTATAGAATACTGTATATTCCTCTTTGGTCATAGGGCAATTTATATAAGCAGCTTCGCCCTTGCCCCAGCGTGACGCAATAAACGCTGACTCAAAATCTATACTGTCTCGCTCAACAATCGGGGCAGCTGCATCGAAAAACGACAGCGACTGACTGCCAAGAAGCTCGCCTATAAAATCTGCCATTTTTCCGTCGGTCAAAGGACCGGTTGCAATTACGGTGAGCTCGTCGGGATTAACACTGTCACGCTCGCCCGTAATTATTTCTATATTGGGGTGGCTTGAAAGCTTTTCGGTTATATACTCTGAAAAGCCCTCTCTGTCAACTGCAAGACAAGAGCCTGCAGGCACTCGGTTCACAAAGGCTGATTGCATTATTATACTGTCAAGCTCACTCATCTCTGCCTTGAGTATTCCGACTGCGTTTTCCATAGCGTCCGAGCGCAGAGAGTTCGAGCATACGAGCTCTGCAAAGCCTGCCGATTTATGTGCAGGAGAAAAACGGGTGGGCTTCATCTCATAAAGCCTTACGTTGACTCCCATTTTCGCTGCCTGCCACGCTGCCTCACAGCCTGCAAGACCTGCACCTATTATATTTACTGTTGCCATTATTTCTCCTTTTTGTTGGAAGGACAGCTCTTGTTTGAGCATACGGGTGCTTCGTCAGCCTTCTTTCTGACCATAAATCCGTCCTTGCAATGAGGACATTTTTCGCCGGTTGGCATATACCAAGCCGAGAAATCGCACTTGGGGTAGTTTTCACAGCCGTAGAACAGCTTCTTACCTGCCCTCTTTGCTACTACCTTGCCACCACACTTAGGGCAGGCAACGCCCACCTCTTTGGCAATCTGCTTGGTGTACTTACAGGTGGGGTAGTTTTCGCAGGCGTAAAATTCTCCGTATCTTCCCTTCTTGAGAAGCACCTTTCCGTTACATTCGGGGCAGGTCATTCCTTCTACTACGACGTCGGGCTTCTTCTCTACGATATTGCCCGTACTGTCAAGCTGTTTGGTGTTCTTGCACTGTGGATAATTGGGACATGCGGCAAATCTTCCGAAACGTCCCTTCTTGACAATCATTTTCGCTCCACATTTTTCACACAGAATGTCAAGCTCCTCTACCTCCTGCTTGACCTCTATTCTCTCGGCTTCCTTTTCTGCCTTTGAAAGAAGAGGCTCAAATTCACGGTAGAAGTCTCCAAGCACCTTCTTGTATTCCTTTTCGCCGTCGGCTACCATATCTAACTTTTCCTCGAGCCCTGCAGTAAAGCGATAGTCTACGATTGCTCCGAAATAAGTGTCCATAATTTCGGTGATTACTTCACCGAGATTGGTGGGCTTAAAGAACTTTCCTTCTCTTTCGATATACTCTCTTGAAAGGATTGTGGTAATCGTGGGAGTGTAGGTGCTCGGTCTGCCTATTCCCTTTTCCTCAAGCACCTTTATAAGAGTAGCTTCGGTGTATCTGTAGGGTGGCTGAGAGAAATTCTGCTTGGGAAGAATATCAAGTATCGCCAGCGCCTCTCCCTCGTCAAGCTTAGGAAGAGCCACGGTTTCCTCGTCCTCCTTATCCTCCTCGTCGAGAGTTACGCTGTAAATTGTCATAAAGCCGTCAAATCTCAGAGTCTCGCCCTTGCCCTTGAAGAGATACTCTGCCGAAGGAGACGTTGTGGTTACCTCGACTGCAACCGTATCGTAGAGGGCTACCTCCATCTGACTCGCCACAAAGCGACACCAGATGAGCTTATAAAGCTTGAACTGGTCGCCGGTGAGATAAGGCTTTACCATTTCGGGAGTGAGAGTTACGTCGGAGGGACGGATTGCCTCGTGGGCATCCTGTGAGTTGCCCTTGGATTTATATATTCTTCTCGTCTTGGGATAGTACTTGTCACCGTAGGTCTGTCTGATAAAGCTCTCGGCTGCGTTTGCCGCCTCGTCGGAAATTCTGACAGAGTCGGTACGCATATAGGTAATAAGACCGTGGTCGCCGCTTTTACCTAAATTTACACCCTCGTAAAGCTCCTGAGCTACGCTCATTGTTTTCTTGGACTGGAAGTTGAGCTTTCTGTTTGCCTCCTGCTGAAGCTGTGAGGTTGTGAACGGTGGTGAAGGATTACGTCTCTTAGCACCCTTCTTGATGCTTGAAACGCCGGCTGTCACCCCCTCAAGTCCTGCAAGGATTACGTCTGCCTCTTCTTTGTTTGCAAGACTGATTTTACCGTTCTTGTCACCAAAAAACCTGAGCGTGAATCTCTTTCCTACCTCACCCTTGAAAACTCCGTCAATAGTCCAGGACTCTTCGGAAACAAAGCTACGGATTTCGTTTTCACGCTCTACCACAAGCTTTGTGGCAACCGACTGCACTCGTCCTGCAGAAAGTCCGTTTTTAACCTTTTTCCAAAGAAGAGGTGAAATCTTATAACCAACTATTCTGTCTATAAGTCTCCTCGCCTGCTGAGCGTCAACAAGATTGGGGTTGATTGCAGAAGGGTTCTGAATTGCCTCCTTTACTGCCTTCTTGGTAATCTCGTTGAAATATACTCGGCACGCCTTTTTTTCGTCGAGACCGAGCACGCTTGCAAGATGCCACGAAATTGCCTCTCCCTCTCGGTCAGGGTCGGTTGCGAGATATACTTTATTGGCGTTCTTCGCCTCTTTCTTCAGCTCGTTAATCAGCTCTGACTTGCCTCTGATGTTGATATATTTGGGTTCAAAATCATTTTCTATATCTATACCCAGAGAGCTTTTGGGCAAATCTCTTATGTGTCCCTTTGATGCAACAACCTTAAAGCTCGAGCCAAGATAGCCCTTTATAGTGCCTGCCTTGGTTGGTGACTCAACTATTACTAAATTTGACATATACTACTCCTTTTATTTCAATGCGTATTTTCCGTTTGGCAAGAGCCTGATGTGTCCATCAAGCTCAAGCTCGGTAAGTGCGCACAATATTTCCGATGCCGGATGCTCCTTATCAATAAGGGAATTATCACTTTGTGGTGAAAGCAACAGCTTTTCCCATATATAGCGACGCAATCCCACGATGTCCTCAGGGATTTCACCATCGCCTGAGCTCTTTTTATTACGCTTGATACGGGGCTCTGCTTTCTCAACGACGCTTCCCCCAAGCGCCCTTGCTCCCTCCTGTATCAGCTGTCTGCAGCCGTCGAACTTTTCCGACTCAAGCACAAACGCAAATGTGGGAACTTTGATTTTCATAGCGACTCTTGCGCCAATCAGCGCGCCACTTCCAAGTGGTGCTTCTATCACGTTGAAAATATCGCTGAGCCCTGCGATTATTCGGTTTCTTGTAGTGAAAAATCTCGCGTTTGTGCCGGGTGGATACTCCGAGATGACTACACCGTTTTCTGCAACTCTGTCTATCAGCTCCCTGTTGACACTCGGGAAGTACTTGTCTATATCTACTCCCAGAACGGCAACCGACAAAACACCTCTTGCAAGGCTCTGTCTTGCAGCAATAGTGTCTATGCCCTCGGCAATGCCACTGACCAAAAGATAGCCGTCGTCAATGAGCTCATTCGCTATTCGTATTCCGTTTTCAACACCGATTTGAGACGTTCTGCGAGTGCCGACGAAGCCTGCAATCTTTTTGCCCTCGATACACGAAATATCGCCTCGGGCGTACAAAACGAGTGGCTGGTCGTCAAGTCTCTTCAGCGCTCTCGGGTATCGCTGAGAGTCAAGTGTTATAATCTCTATTTTCTTTTTTTCACAAGCTGCAATTATCCGTCTTGCTCTGTCAAGACTCTTGTCAGACAGCCTGTCTGCAAGCGCCTCTCCGAGCCCTGCCTCAACAAGCTCGCTTCTTGAAGCGTTATACGCCCTTTCGGGAGAAAACTTATACAAAAGCTTGTTAGAGCTCTTAGTACCAATGCCCAGGGCTAAGCTCAACCAAATCCAATATATCATCAGGCTTTCCTCTTAAGCATTGAATCGTACATACAAATCGCACCTGCAATCGAAGCGTTGAGGGACTCTATGTTCTCAATCGGAATAATAACCTTGCTGTCGGCAAGCTCGATTGCTCTGTCGCTCAGTCCTCTGCCCTCACTTCCGAGCATAATAGTCGCCCTCGACGTGTCCACTCTGTCAAGCGTCACGCTGTCGCTGTGCAATGCCGTTGCAACTACACTGCCCGTTTTTGTCCTTGCGTATTCAACTGCGCCGTCAATATCCGAAAAAGCCGTACACGGCATCTTGAAGATTGCGCCCATAGTCGAACGCACAGTCTTTGGCGAATATATATCTGCACAGCCGACCGTCAGCACCTCACTTACACCAAAGGCTACTGCGCACCTGATAATTGTGCCGACGTTTCCGGGGTCCTGAATACCCTCGAGTAAAACTATACAGGAGTCTGCCTTTTTATCGATTGTCACTTTCTTTTCAAAAACCGACAAAATCCCCTCGGGTGCACTCTCGTCGCTCATCTTATCGTAGACCTCGTCGCTGACAAGAAAAAGCTCACCCTTCAGGCTGTTTACGAGCTCGGAATTTTTATCAAGAAAGCTTTTTGTAACAAAGCTCCTTACAGGCTGTCTATCCACCGACAACGCCTCATTGATTAACTTTTTACCCTCGGTAAAAAACAAGCCCTCCGAATCCCTTTCTCTCTTGTCCTTGAGGGAGGCAACACCAAGTATTATTTTATTTTTTCTTGACGTGATTTCTGTCATATT
Organism: Eubacteriales bacterium; assembly: GCA_045590615.1. GTDB lineage: Bacteria > Bacillota > Clostridia > Oscillospirales > SIG627 > RGIG6353. The sequence continues at coordinate 10,554 of JAZNRH010000029.1, read as the reverse complement.
TGCCACTTCCCTGAAAGCTTTTTCTTCTTTCCATTTCCTTGTCAATTTCGTCAAGCACCACGAATTTCTTCATACTCCATAAAGGCGCTATAAGGCTGTGCTTGTCCCCGTCTCCCGTCAGACGCTGTATAACCGTCTCCTTTTTAATCAGCTCAAGCTGGTCGCATATAAGAGAAACGTAGTCCATAAGATCAAAGGTCTCAAAGTCGCCCCTCTCGTACATGGTTGCAAGAGGAGTACCGCGAAGCACGTGAAGCAGATGGAGCTTTATGCTGAAGGGTGACATATCGGCAACCCTCTTTACGCTTTCAAGCATCATTTCTCTATTTTCAAAGGGCAGTCCGTTAATCAGGTGAACGCACACCTTTATATCCTTTGCAAACAGCTTATCGTAGGCTTTGCAAAAGGTATCGAAGCCGTGACCTCTGTTAATAAGACGTGCCGTCTTATCGTGAATGCTCTGTAAGCCGAGCTCGACGTTGAGGTAGGTGCTTTTTGAAATCTGTGAAAGGAGCTCGATTTTTTCGTCGTCAAGACAATCGGGGCGTGTTGCTACCGAAAGCCCGACCACTCCGTCAAAGCCAAGCACCTGGCTGTAAATTTCACGAAGCCGTTCAACGGGTGCGTAGGTATTTGAATGGGCTTGCAGATAAACGATATATTTATCCGTCTCCCATTTTTTATTCATCTTCTCCCTTACGCTGTCGAACTGCTCTCTCAGGCTTTCCCTTGCCCCACTTCCACTGCCGTCAAGGCAATATATACAGCCACCCGTCGAAACGGTGCCGTCGATATTCGGACAGCTGAAGCCTGCATCGAGCGAGATTTTTGCAACCTTTGAGCCGAAGACGTGCCTCAAATGATAATTCTGAGTATGATAACGCTTATTATCATCGGAATATTCAAAGCCACTCTTCAAAGCTCTCTCCCCTTTCGTTTGTCTACAATAATAATATATAAAAATGGCTTTGTCAATAACAATTTTCAAAACTTTGTATTTTTCATTGGAATAAAAGGCAATTTTTGGGAGAAAATAACCACGTATTCATAAGGGGGGTGACTCTATGCTAAAAGGACTTAACCGACGTGTCGTAATAATGAAGGATACGGGCTCAGACTACTTTGACCAGGCATTTTTTCTCGTAAAGGAAAATGCACTGAGAAGCCGAAGAGGACCTGTTGACGAGGCTAAAAAAATTATCAGGGAGCTGGAATTAAAAAACGGCAAAAAATCTATGCTCAGATTTATTCCTCATCTCATTTGCTTTCTTTTGGGAGGAGGGCTCGGCTTTATTTTGTCAAATTTTTGAAAAAGTTGTAGTTTACACAAATAAAAAACTTGCTTTTTTCTCCATTTCGTTATATAATAGCATTAAATATGTTTACTATTATATAAGGAGGTGGAGTTTGTGTTTTTGAAAGCGTTGACCATGCACGGCTTCAAGTCGTTCCCCGACAAGACGGTCATATCCTTTGACCGTGGCATTACTGCCATCGTCGGCCCTAACGGAAGTGGTAAATCCAACATATCAGATGCTGTGCGCTGGGTTCTTGGCGAAATGTCTCCCAAGTCACTCAGAGGCTCTAAAATGGAAGACGTCATTTTCAACGGTACCTCGAGAAGAAAGCCGGCAGGCTATGCCGAGGTCGTAATGACACTTGACAACACAGACCGCCATTCTGCCTTTGACGCAGACGAAATAAACGTTTGCAGACGACTCTATCGCTCGGGTGAGAGCGAATACTACATAAATCAAAAGCAGGTTCGTCTTAAAGATATTGTCGATATTTTCCTCAATACAGGTATCGGCAGAGAAGGATATTCGGTAATAGGACAGGGAAAAATAGCAGACGTAATCAGTACCAAGAGCGACGAGCGACGTGGTATTTTTGAAGAGGCTGCAGGTATATCCAAGCTCCGTTATCAAAAAAAGGACGCAACAAACAAGCTTGATAAGGTTTCTGATAATCTTACCCGAATCAGCGACATTCTCACCGAGGTAGAATCCCGTCTGCCCTCTCTTGAGCGCCAAAGCGAAAAGGCACAGAAATACGTGGTTCTCAAAAACGAACGCACCGAGCTTGAAATATCGAGCTTCGCAGAAAGAATTACGGCTATTGACAAAGAAAAGGCTACGGTTGATAAGACGGCTGACGAAGAGAATGCAAGACTCGTTGCCACAGAGGAAAAGCTCAATTCTATTGACCGTGAGGTCGAGGAAAACTATCTTCGCGTGCAAAGAGAGAAGCTGTCCGAGGAGACCTCTCGTCGCGAGAGAGACGAGCTTATGGCGAAGCTGTCGGAAATTCAGTCAACCCTCTCAATCTATGAAAACGATATCTCTCACTTTGAAGAGAGCGTAAAAGAAACAGAGGAAGCCGAGGCTGCCTCTCTTACTGCTATTGAAGCAATAAAGCTTCAGCGAGAAGCGCTTGAGAATGAAACGCTCACTCTCATTTCCAAAATTGAGGAATTCGGCAAAGAGATTGATGCAAAGCACCTGCTTGCCACTCAAAAACGCGAGGAGCTGAATCCTGCAAGCGACGCCGTTGAAGAAAAGAGACTTGCTCTTGAAAAGCTGCAAGCCGAAAAGAGCGAAAACGACCTTATGCAAAAGGAGGGCGAAAGCTACAACCTTATAAGGCGTGAGCGACTCGATGCAATCGGTGAACAGAAAAAGAACGCCGAGACAGCAAAAAACAATGCAGAAGCTGAAAAGAAGAGAATAGAAAAGGAACTCGATGAGGTATGCGAGGAGCTTGCTAAAAAGAGTGTCACTCTTGACAAGGGCAAGGCTGATATAGAAAGACTTGAGGGTGAGGCTGAGGAAATTTCCGAGCTCAAGCAAAAAGCTCGCCTCAAGCTGATGGAAATAAATCAGCGCCGTGAGACCCTCATTCGTATGGACAAGCTGCTCGAAGGCTTTTCGGGTAGTGTAAAGGCTGTAGTTACCTCAAATCTTTCGGGCATTTACGGACCCGTATCAAAGCTCATTCTGACCGACGACGAGTATATTACGGCTATCGAAACCTGCCTTGGTGCAGCTATGCAGAATATCGTCGTTGAGGACGAAAAATCAGCCAAGGAAGCCATTCAGTATCTCAAGCGTACCAATCAGGGACGAGCTACGTTTTTGCCACTGACAACCGTCTCCGGCAGCGAGAGCGACGTTTCGTCGGTTACCAATATGAAGGGCTTTATATCTCTTGCATCAAAGCTTATCAGATGTGATGAAAAGTATATCGGTATTGTAAAAAATCTGCTTGGCAGAACCGTCGTTGCAACCGACATTGAGTCGGCAAACGACATTGCACGAAAGCTTAACTTCAAGGTGAGAATAGTCACTCTTGACGGTCAGCTCATCAACGCAGGAGGCTCGTTCACGGGTGGTCAGAGCCTCAAGAACAGCAACATTCTCACCCGTCGTGCAGATATAGAAAAGCTTGAAAACGAGGGCAAGGAAATCGAAAAGACGATTTCGCTCCACACAGCCGAGATTAACAAGCTCGAAAGCGCAAAGACCGAGATTGAAAATTCCTTCCTCGAGCTTGAGCGTGAGGTGGAGCTTCTCGAGAAGCGTGAGGACGAGCTTGAACGTCAGGAGGACGTAATAGACGAACGTCTTGAAGCCCTTGGCACAAGACTTGACGAAATCACTCTCGAATACGAAAAGGTACTCGAAACCTCAGAGGTTACGAGTGGCAACCTCGTATCAATCATAGAAAAGGGCAAGAAGCTCGAGGCTCTGGTTGAAGAAGCAAGAACGGCTCTTGAAAGAGCAGAAAAAAACGTCGAGAGCATCAAGAGTGAAATTCTCACTCTTATGGAAGAGGCAACCGAAATAAGTGCCTCAAAGAGCGAAGCAGAAATAACGCTCGCATCATCAAAGGAGAAAATCAACTCACTCGAGCTCTCAAAAATCGGACTTGAAAACACCATTGCCGAAGGCAAGGAGAAAATCAAGGAGCAATTTGCCCGTCGTGACAGAGCAAAGAGCCTCATAGCCGACACCAAGCTTGAAAGAATAGAGCTTGAAGGAAAAATCGGTGAAAAGGACGTTGAAATAAAAATGCATTCCGACGAAGCAGCAAAGCTTGAGGCGTCGTCAATGTCGCTCAGAGTTACGCAAAAACAGCTCACCGAGGAAAAAGAAAAGGCATTCAGACTCCATACGCAGTTCACTGCAAGAAGCGAAGAGCTCGCCAAGGAAAAAAACGCTATCCTCACAAGACTTGCCGAGGATTACGAAATGGACTTTGACACAGCAGTAGTATTTGCGTCGAGCACGAGAGCCAATCAAACGCTTTCGAAGGAAGAAAAGGAAGAAAGACTCTCCTTCCTTCGCAACGAAATGAAGAAGCTCGGCTCGGTCAACCTCGACTCGATTGAAGAGTATAAGGAGACCAAGGAGCGTTACGACTTCCTCAAGACGCAATTTGACGACACCGAGTCTGCAAAGAGGTCTCTTGAAAAGCTGATTGTAAATCTTGAAAATACAATGAGAGACACCTTCTCAAAGGCGCTGGTTAAGATTCAAAAGGCGTTCAGCGAGACCTTTACCGAGCTTTTCGGTGGAGGAACGGCAGAAATCATAATAAGTGGCGACGACGTACTTGAATGTACCATCGACATCAACGTACAGCCTCCGGGAAAAATCATCAAGAGTCTGTCACTCCTGTCGGGTGGCGAACAGAGTATCGTTGCGATTGCGCTCTATCTTGCAATTCTCAAGGTATCTCCATCTCCCTTCTGCATATTCGACGAAATAGAGGCAGCACTCGACGAAGCAAACGTAAATCGCTTTGGAGAATATCTCAAGCGCTATTCAATATCAACACAGTTTATCGTAATCACTCACCGTCGAGGTACGATGGAATCGGCTGATATGCTTTACGGCATCACGATGCAGGAAAAGGGCGTATCCGACTACATCAGAGTAACACTCGACGAATACCAAGGAGAAATCAATTAATGGGATTTTTTGAAAAGCTTAAAAACGGTTTAGCCAAAACAAAGACAGCTCTTGTCAATCAGGTGAGCAATCTTTTTTCTACACTTTCAAGCTTTGACGACGACTTTTTTGACGAGCTTGAGGAGACCCTCATACTTGCCGACATCGGAGTCAATCTCTCCTGCGAAATAATCGACGAGCTGAAAGAGAGAATAAAAGAAGAAAAAATCAAGGAGGGCGAAGCGGCCAAAAACGCCCTCATTGAAATCCTTTCAAACAAGCTTGAAAGCGGCGCCACTCCCCTGAAGCTTGACACCAAGCCTTCTGTAATTCTCGTTATCGGAGTAAACGGAGTAGGCAAAACCACCTCTATTGCAAAAATCGCATCCTACCTCAAGTCCGAGGGCAAGAGTATAGTGCTTGCCGCGGCAGACACCTTCCGTGCAGCAGCCATCGACCAGCTCGGCGTATGGGCTGAAAGAGTAGGAGTGGATATGGTGCGTCAGTCGGAGGGCTCTGACCCTGCTGCAGTGGTGTACGATGCAATCGGGGCAGCTAAAAAGAAGAATGCCGACGTGCTCATCGTTGATACTGCAGGCAGACTTCACAACAAAAAGAACTTAATGGACGAGCTTAATAAAATCGACAGGGTAATCTCAAGAGAGCTTCCGAACGCTTCAAGGGAAACTCTTTTAGTGCTCGATGCCACAACCGGTCAGAATGCCGTAAATCAGGCTAAGGAGTTCAAGAACTCGGCAGGCATTACGGGACTCGTACTCACCAAGCTTGACGGCACAGCCAAGGGTGGTATAGTATTCTCGGTAAAAAATGAGCTTGGAATACCCGTAAAATTCATTGGAGTGGGAGAAGGTCAGGACGACCTCAGACCCTTTGAGCCAAACGATTTTGTAAAGGCATTGTTTGAGGAATAATTATGACGGAATTTGTATTCGCATCAAGAAACGCCCACAAGGCAAAGGAAATAGCAGACATTCTTTCAAGACACCTGACCTTTGAATTCAAGGTGCTCACTCTTGACGACATCGGCTACGTGGGTGAAATCGTTGAAGACGGTGACACCTTCGAGGAAAACGCCTTGATTAAGGCAAGAGCAGCCTTTGAAAAATCGGGACTTCCCAGCTTTGCCGACGATTCGGGGCTTGTAGTAGACGCGCTTGACGGTGCGCCCGGTATTTATTCGGCACGCTATGCTTCAACCGACGGCAAGGATGCCAACGACGAGGACAACAACAATTTACTGCTCAAAAATCTTGAGGGTAAAAAAGACCGTAGCGCACGCTTCGTTGCCTGCGTAGGCTTTATAGACAAAAAGGACTCCTTCACCCTCAGAGGTGAGGTTGAGGGCGAAATACTCCACGAGAGGCAGGGCGAGGGTGGCTTCGGCTACGACCCGTTGTTCTATTGCACAGAGGCAAAATGCTGTTTTGGAGTACTCCCTGCAAGTGAAAAAAATAAAATCAGCCATCGCGCCAGAGCCTTTGAAGCTCTTGCCGAAATATTAAATAAAAGGTATTCAAAATGACGAGTAAACAAAGAGCTTATCTGAAATCAATAGCCTCAAATATTGACACTATTTTCCAGGTTGGAAAGGGTGGAATTGAGGAAAACTTTATAAAGCAAGTAGATACAGCGCTTGAAGCAAGAGAAATCATAAAAATCAAGGCGCTTGAAACCTATTTTGACGGTCCTGCAGTTGCAGCTACCACACTTGCCGAGGCAGTTGGAGCAGAGGTAGTGCAGGTTATAGGCACGAAATTCGTGCTCTACCGTCAAAGCAAGAAGAATAAAAAAATCGAGTTGCCAAAATGAAAATAGGAATTTACGGTGGAAGCTTCAATCCCGTTCACAACGGGCATGTCAGGGCGCTCAACGAATTCATACACGCCCTCGAGCTTGACGAAGCGATTGTAATTCCGTCATATCTCCCCCCTCACAAAAAAATGCCTGAACTATGGGCAAGCTTTCAGGACAGAGTGGAAATGCTCAGAATTGCCATTGGAGACAAGGCTGTAGTTTCAGAAATTGAAAAGGAGCTTTTTGAAAGGACGGGAGAAAAGAGCTATACGAAAAACACTCTTCAAGAGCTAAAAAAAAGACGTGATGCAGATTATTATCTGCTGGTGGGAACGGATATGTTCGCCACCCTGCATCAATGGTATTCGGCAGAATGGATTTTCGGTAATGTGACAATCGCCGTAATGAAAAGAGACGGAGATAGCAATGCAATCGAGCAGTTCAAGGCTATTTTTGAAAGGGATTACTCGGCAAAAATCGTAGTAATCAACGCCCCCTGCATCGAGGTCTCGTCAACCGAAATACGACGGCTTATTGAAGGTGGAAAGGACTCGGAGCTGATTGACAGACGAGTGCTTGAATATATAAAGGAAAACAACCTTTACAAAAAAAGGAAGAGCCGTGACGAGCTGTTAAAGCTCATTGAAAAAGCTCTTCCACCAAAGAGACTCAGCCACACGCTTGCAGTTGAAGAGGAAGCGGTTTACCTTGCCTCCCACCTCTGCCCCGACTTTGAAAACGAGCTTTCGAGAGCAGCGCTTCTCCACGATATAACAAAGCCGTGGAGCGTTGACGAGCATATCGCCTTTGCCAAGGGTACGCTCGACGAAAATGACCTGCGCTCTCCACAGACCCTGCACGCCAAGACGGGCGCAGGCTACGCAAAGCTTATGGGAGAAAGCTGTTATTCTCTCATCGAGTCTCACACGACGGGCAAGGAGAATATGTCACTACTTGAAATGATTATTTTCCTCGCCGACTACACAGAAAAAACGCGCGAGCATACTGCCTGCCAGAACGAGCGCAGACGCTTGCACGACGCCTTGAATTCAGCCAACGGCTATCCCGAAAAGCTGTCGGCACTAAAAGACTCTCTTATAAGAGTCCTTGACAGCACGGTGATGCACCTTAGTGAGAAGCAACAGTTTATTCACCCACGAACATTGAGCGCTTTGGAATACTACAAGCGCGAAAAGGAGCAAAATGAAAAAAACGAACGAGCCTAAAAGAATGAAGGCGCGTCGCGACATTGTAAAAGAAAAGCCCAAAAAGAAAAGAAAAGTATTATGGACTGTTCTGATTGCAATAGCCGCGATAATCGTTGCGCTTTCCCTTGCATATCTGATAATGTCGCCCAATATAGACACAGAAAACAACCCCTTTGAATCCGACTTTATGTTGAGCTTCACTAACTCAAGGGCGTACAATTTTACCAACGCATCAAGACTTGACCGAGATAAAACTCCGGCTACTATTTACACGCTGCAGGACTTCTTCGGAAAAGGACTTTTCATAGGAGAGTTGAGTCCCGATGACGTTGTGAGAAACACCAATTCCTACAATATTATGGTTGTGGGCAAGGATAGAGTGGGTGCTAATACCGACGTTATAATGATTGTTAATTTCAACTCGGCAACCCAGAAAATTAATATTCTTCAGGTTCCCCGAGACACCTACGTTGACGACCCGATTAACAAAAACACAAGCAAGAGAATAAACGCAATATACGCCTTCTCATATATGCAGAACGCAAGAAAAATGTCTGCAAACGAAGCTTCTCACGAAGCTTTGAAATACCTTGAGGGCTGTCTTGAAAGAACCTTTGGTATAACCATTGATAACTACTTCATGGTTGACCTTAACGGATTTGTAAAAATAATTGACTCTATCGGTGGCGTTGAGGTTGACGTACCCTTCAGAATGAAGTATGACGACAACGAGCAGAATTTGCACATAGACCTTTACAAAGGTGTGCAGACTCTCAACGGAGCACAGGCAGAGCAGTTCGTCAGATTCAGAAACACCTACGTTCTCGGAGACCTCGGTCGTGTTTCGGCACAGAAAATCTTTCTTTCGGCGCTTGTGAGCAAGCTGCTTTCACCCGAATGGTATTCGCTCGACAGCCTGACCGACGTCGCAACCGATTTGATAAAATATTCCACTACGGGAATGACTCTGTCCGACCTTGTCGGATTTGTTAAAAAGATAGATTTCGGTATGCTGTCAGCCGACAACATAACCTTCTATACTGCTCAGGGCGAAGGCTACATCTCGTCGGGTGGAGCATCACTCTATTCGCTCTATATGGAAGAGAACCTCGAAATTATAAACAAGGCGTTCAACCTTTATAATCGCGAGGTTACACCAAGTGACGTAACACTTTCAGAGCAATATCGCTCTGCCTACGTCAAGGGTAGCAGCGAGGGCTCAACAGCCAGCGAGCTTGAGGACAAGCCACCACAAATTATAGTTGCCGGAGGCTCATCAAAACCAAAGCCCGAAGCACCAACCATTGAAGGGGAGCCTACCATTGAGGGTGAGCCCACTGTTGAGGGTGAGCCTACCATTGAGGGTGAGCCTACTGTTGAGGATGAGCCTACCGTTGAGGGTGAGCCCACTGTTGAGGGTGAGCCTACCATTGAGGGTGAGCCCACCGTTGAGGGTGAGCCTACCGTTGAGGGTGAGCCTACGGTTGAAGGTGAGCCCACCGTTGAGGGTGAACCCACCGTTGAAGGTGAGCCCATTGTTGAGGGTGAGCCTACGGTTGAAGGTGAGCCCATTGTTGAAGGTGAGCCCGAAACAGAGTACATAGAGGGAGATGAATTGAATGGATAAGATAATAGCAAAAGAACTTGCCGACAAGGCTATAAAGGTACTTGACGACAAAAAAGCATTTAATATAAAATTACTTGACGTTGGAAACCAGACGGTTATTGCCGACTATTTCGTAATAGCCTGTGGAAGCAACAACACTCAGGTAAACGCACTTGCAGACGAGCTTGAATTCAAGCTCGGAGAAGCAGGCTTCCCGTCGACCAGACGTGAAGGCAGGGGTGGTGCAGATTGGATTGTCATCGACTATGACAGCGTAATCGTGCATATATTCAGCAGAGATGCCAGAACAAAATTCAATCTTGAAAAGCTTTGGGCAGATGCTGAGGATATAGATATAAACGCAATATTATCATAAACGAGGTAAGGATAAATGGCATACGATTTTAAGCAAGTTGAGCAAAAATGGCAAAAAAGATGGGAAGACGAAAAAATCTTTTCAGCCAGCGACTCAGACAAAACAAAAAAGAAATTCTATGGACTCGTAGAATTCCCCTATCCAAGTGGTGCAGGCATGCACGTTGGACACATCAAGGCTTATTCAGGACTTGAGGTAATTTCGAGAAAGAGAAGAATGGAAGGCTACAACGTACTCTTCCCCATCGGCTTCGATGCCTTTGGTCTCCCCACCGAAAACTATGCAATCAAGACGGGAATTCATCCCCGTAAAGTTACAGACGACAATATCGTTAAGTTCACTCAGCAGTTGAAGAGAGTCGGTTTTTCATTTGACTATTCAAGAGTAATTGATACAACCGATGAAAAATACTACAAATGGACACAGTGGATTTTCCTCAAGATGTTTGAAAACGGACTTGCTTTCCGTGATAAGACTCTTGTTAACTACTGCCCGTCTTGTAAGGTTGTTCTTTCAAACGAGGACTCTCAGGGCGGTAAGTGCGACATCTGCCACAGCGATGTTGTTCAGAAGTCCAAGGATGTTTGGTATTTAAGA
>JAZNRH010000028.1:0-9541 GCA_045590615.1 Eubacteriales bacterium | reverse complement strand
GGCCAAGCGGTCTTAGGAAGACAATCCTTTTGTACAACTCCTTGGCCCACAGAACGACATGGCTACGATCCGACTTACCTCCTGAGCGATGGTAATAATGCTTTTGTCGGTGTCCTGCAGAAGCTTTTTTGCTTCCATTACCCTTACGCTGTTTATATAATCGACGAAGGATATACCGAGACTCTTTTTGAATACTCTCGACAGATAATACGGATCTATAAAAAATCTCGTTGCAAGGCTTTGCAAGGATAATTCCTGATTGTAGTTATTGTTGATATAAGCTGCGATTTCGGTCATATTTTTGTGAGCGTCAGAAAGATATTTTTCACTCATTTCGTCTGACGGGCTTGATGAATTAATATGATAAAGAAGCTGTGAAAGCAAAAATTTTCTCTTTACATCGTTTGAAGTGTTATTCATATTTTGTAAAATTGCCTGAATAATTAACTGCTCGTCAGGGGAAAAGCTCAGAATATAAATATCGTTTTCAAAGCTTTCGTAGAAGTTAATTTCTTTGAAGGCATCAGCAACGTCGGTGATTGCCTCTTTTGAAAATGCAACGAGAAAACGTTCAAACATACTACCCTCTTTACTGAGAGTAGAGTGTAATACGTTTGGTGGAATAATGATGAGATTGCCTTTTTTCAGACGGTACATCTTGTCCTTTATGTAATAAAAGCGTTCACCTGCCGAAAGGTAATATATTTCGTAATATGGGTGATAGTGGCATTTCGCCATAGATTTTGGATTTGTGTTCCTTGAATGCTCAACGAAAATGCTTTTTTGAGTTGCTCTGACGTCGGTGTAGTTTTCCATATCTCAATCTCCTTTTTTATATTGTATCATAAATTAAGCAAAAAGACAAGATATGTAGAAAAATAATCAAATAATACAAAATATGTGTTGAAAAAATACAAAAATTTATATATTATATAATTACTATAAAATATAAAGGAGAAATAAAATGAAGAAAAAAAGATACGTTCAGGTCGGTGTAGGAGGAAGAGCAAGATTTTTCTACACTGCAGTAGCTAAGACATACGGCGAAACGTCGGAAATCACTGCGTTTTGCGACATTAACAGAACACGTCTTGAGTATGCTCAGAAGGTATTGACCGATGAGTATAACTACCCCAAGGTAGCCCTTTACGGAGCAGACGAGTTTGACAAGATGATTGAGGAGCAGAAGCCCGATTACGTAATCGTTACCTCAATTGACAGAACTCACCACAAGTACATTATAAGAGCAATGGAGCTCGGCTGTGACGTAATCAGTGAAAAGCCCATGACGGTTGATAACAACAAGTGTCAGGAAATCATCGACGCAGTTAAGCGCACCGGCAGAAACCTCAGAGTCTCCTTCAACTACAGATACGCTCCTCATAACTCAAAGGTTCGTGAGCTTATTATGAACGGTACAATCGGTGAGGTTAAGTCTGTTCACTTCGAGTGGTTCTTGAACACCTCGCACGGTGCCGATTACTTCAGACGTTGGCATAGAGACAAGAGAAACAGTGGTGGACTTCTTGTACATAAGTCAACTCACCACTTTGACCTTGTAAACTTCTGGCTGGGCACAACACCCAAGCAGGTTTTTGCATATGGTGATTTGCTCTTCTACGGCAGAGAGAATGCAGAGAACAGAGGTATTACCAAGTTCTACTCAAGAGTACACGGCTCAGAGAATGCAAAGGGTGATCCGTTTGCATTGGTTATGGAAGGCAATCCTACTCTTGAGAACCTTTATCTCAAGGCAGAGGCAGACGACGGATATATCCGTGACCAGAGTGTATTCGGTGACAATATCAGCATTGAGGATACAATGGGCGTGCTTGTGAGATATAATAACGGTGCAATTATGTCTTATTCGTTGACAGCGTATTCGCCCAAGGAAGGCTTCCGTGTAGTATTCACTGGTACAAAGGGAAGAATGGAGCTTGACGTAACCGAAGCAGTTTACGTAAATGCAGGTGGCGACCCCAAGTTAGAGGGTGCTTTGTCGGCTAAGTCAATCACCGTTTATCCTATGTTCAGCGCTTCGTATAACGTTGAAATACCCAACGCAGAGGGTGGACATGGTGGTGGTGATCCCGTACTCCTCAACGATATATTCGGCACTCCCGAGCCCGACCCATTGCACAGAGCAGCTTCACACGTAGATGGTGCTATGAGTATTCTTACGGGTATCGCAGCAAATAAGTCTATTGCAACGGGTATGCCTGTAAACATCGACACTCTTGTAAAATTTTAATTCTAAACCCCTTGACAAAGTCAAATTCTTGTGATATAATTTCGTATCATACAAAGTAAATGCGTTGAAGGAACTATCACGTTTCCCATTCCGTTAAAGAGAGCCGAGGCTGGTGGAAGTCGGTACGGTAAGAAACAGTGAGTCTCATTCCGGAGCAGAATCACCCAAAGATTTATTTCCGTGTAAGTGATTACGGTTTGCCCCGTTACCATGGCAGAGAGCTTGATAGAGCTTGTAGAGAGACTGCTTTTGCAGTAATTCGGGGTGGTACCGCGAAAAATTTCGTCCCCTTGGCAATTTTTTGCCGAGGGGACTTTTTGTAATTACAGAGAGGTGTTAAAATGAAAAAAATTCAAATTACCGACATCACGTTAAAGAAGCTTGCCGAGGACAGAGAGGTTTCTCTTCTTTTCAAGGATAAGACTGCTATTGCTTCGTGCGCCAATTCCATTGGAGTTGACGCAGTAGAGCTTGCCCCGATTAAGAAGGTTCGCGAGGATACGATTATCTATAAAACCATAGCGCAGAATATCACTAATGCTGTAGTTGCTATTCCCACAGGCTTCACTTCCGAGGATATGGCAAATGCGTGGGAATGTGTAAAGAACGCAGAGAAGCCTCGTTTACAGGTAGAGCTTCCCGTATCAACCGTACAGATGGAATACATATATCATCTTAAAACCGATAAAATGCTTATTAAAATAGGTGAGCTCGTAGCACAAGCAAAGAAGCTTACCGACAGTGTAGAATTCGTTGCGCTTGATGCAACAAGAGCAGAAGAAAGCTTTTTGATCAAGGCATGCAAGGAAGCCGAGAGCAACGGGGCAGAGCTTGTTACAATTTGCGACGATGCAGGTGTTTCGCTTCCCGAGGAAATTGCAGCTCTTGTCAAGACGCTCAAGGCAGAGCTTTCAGTACCCGTATACGTTCAGACCTCCGACCATATAAGCATGGCAGTTTCATCTGCAATTTCTGCAATTTCTGCAGGCGCAGACGGAATTAAGTGCGCAATGGCCGGCAAGGATACTCTTTCGACGGGCAAGCTTTCTGACGCTATCAATGCCAGAAAGGAAGCTATTGGCATCGAAGCTTCACTCAAAAACACTAAAATTCACGCAACAATCGAGGATTTACTCTTAAATATAAACCACGACGCATATTCAACCGATGACTCGGTCAGCGAAAAGAAAAAGATATTGCTTGATGCAGAGTCAACCTTGACTCAGGTAGCGCAGGCGTCTCAGCTTCTGGGCTACGACTTGTCCGATAAGGATTGTGGAAACGTACTCAAGGGGCTTCAGCAGGTATGTACAAAGAAGCCATCGGTTGGCGCAAAGGAGCTTGAAGCTCTCATTGCAAGCTTTGCTATGCAAGCTCCAAGCACATATCATCTTGAAAGCTATACCACCAGCTCATCCAATCTTTCTGCTTCAATGTCACAGGTGACTCTCAAGCGTGGTGACGAGCTCCTTTCGGGAGTGAGCATAGGCGACGGTCCGATTGATTCGGCTTTCCGTGCAATAGAGCAGAGCATTGGCTATCATTACGAGCTTGACGATTTTCAGGTTCAGGCTGTTACCGAGGGCAAGGAGGCACTCGGCTCGGCTCTCGTCAGACTTCGCAATAACGGCAAGCTTTATTCGGGCAACGGCATTTCAACCGATATCGTTGCTGCCAGCATCAGAGCTTATATAAATGCGCTTAACAAGATAGTGTTTGAGGAGGAATAAAATGAAGCTTGTTTTTTCAACCGAAAACGTAAATCGCGCTTCCTTTCTCGACCTTTGTCGCTATGCGTATGATTACGGTTATTCGGGATTTGAAATTTTTGACGCCATGAAGGAGAGACAGCAGCACTACGACAGTATTCTCCGTAGTGGCAGAGCCTCGGATGCAAAGCGTAAGCTTTTCAACAGAGGACTTATAATTCCCTCTTTGACCTATCCCGTTTCGTTAGACAGCGAAGAAGCAAGCACAGAGGAGTTAATCAAATATGTTTCTCTTGCAGCTACTGCAGGAATTGAGAACGTAATTGTGCGCATTGATAACGAAATCTCTAACGAGATGGTTTCACAAAAGCTTTCTGAGGTTATAAAGAACGCAGAGAAGGCTGATGTAAATATTCTTTTTGAAACCTCCGGTTATCTTGCAAGAACCGAGCGAGTAACAGAACTGATTAATCACCTTTCGTCTGCATCGGTTGGTGCTTCGTGGAATATCAGGGAAACCTATTTTAAGGCAAATGAGAGCGCCGAAACCACGATTAAAAATCTTGGCGCATATATAAAATACGCTCGTCTTGGTGATATGAAGGATGGAAGAAACGTTCTGATTGGTGAGGGGGTCCTTCCCGTAAACGAATGTATAAACGCCCTTTCTTCACTTAACTTCGACGGTTGTATTTGCGTTGCATGGAACGATGAGATTGACGATGCAGATATTGTACTCACTCATTTTTCAAATTACGTTGGAAATATCAAACGTACCAGGGTAGATTTCGACAAGGCGTATTATAACAGAGACAAGACGGGTACTTTCCCTTGGAAAAAGTACGATATTCTTGACTATACCTTCTCTCAGGTTCTTGACACAATGGTTGAGAATTATCCGGACCAATATGCGTTCAAGTATACTACCCTTGATTATACGAGAACCTATACCGAGTTCAGACGCGACGTTGACGATTGTGCTGCAGCCCTCATTTCGATGGGCGTAAAGGCAGGCGACCACGTTGCAATATGGGCTACCAACGTTCCTGCCTGGTTTATTACGTTTTGGGCAACTACAAAAATTGGCGCAGTTCTCGTAACGGTTAATACAGCATATAAAATCCATGAAATAGAATATCTCTTAAAGCAGTCCGATACTCACACTCTCGTTATGATAGAGGATTGTAAGGATATAAACTATAAGGAGATAATAGAGGAGTTTTGCCCTGAGCTTCAGCACACGACTCCCGGCGAGCACATCTATTCAAAGAACCTGCCCTTCCTTCGCAACATTGTAACGGTAGGCTTTTCGATGGCAGGCTGTCTTACGTGGGAAGAAATGCTTCGCCGTTCGGAGCTCGTTCCAAAAGAAGAGGTGCGCAGACGTGCTTCACTCGTAAAACCCGACGATGTTTGTAATATGCAGTATACCCCGGGTACTACGGGCTTCCCCAAGGGCGTAATGCTTACCCACCGTAATATAGTTAATAACGGTAAGACAATCGGCGACAGAATGGACCTTTCAACGGCAGACAGAATGATGATTCAAGTGCCAATGTTCCATTGCTTTGGAATGGAGCTTTCGATGACCTCAACAATGACTCACGGTGGAACACTTTGTCCGATGCCATACTTTTCACCCAAGTCCTCACTTGCGTGTATAAACGATGAGCATATCACCTGCTTCAACGGTGTACCTACAATGTTTATTGCGCTTTTCAATCACGCAGACTTTGCAAAAACCGACTTTTCGTATATGAGAACGGGTATTATGGCAGGTGCTAACTGTCCTGCCGACCTTATGAGACGTGCTGCAGACGAGATGAATATGCGTGAGATTATCTCGGTTTACGGACAGACAGAGGCTTCTCCCGGCTGTACTATGGGAGAGGTAAACGAGGACATCGACCATAGAGTTGAAACTGTAGGCAGCGCTTTTCCGGGCGTTGAGTGTAAAATCATCGACCCTGAGACAGGTGACGAGCTTCCCGACGGCGAAAGTGGCGAGTTTGTTGCACGTGGCTTCAATATTATGAAGGGCTACTATAAGATGCCCGAGGCTACTGCTCAGACTATCGATGCTGACGGCTGGCTTCATTCGGGCGATATCTGTTGTCGTACTCCGGACGGTTATTATAAGGTAACGGGTAGACTCAAGGATATGATCATTCGTGGTGGCGAAAACCTCTATCCTCGTGAAATTGAGGAGTTCTATCTCACTAATCCCAAGGTGCGCGACGTTCAGGTTGTCGGTGTACCTGATGAGAAATACGGTGAGGAATGCTGCGCCTGGATAATTCTCCACAAGGGAGAAAGCTCCGACGAAAACGAAATGCGTGAATTTGGTAACGCTTCGATTGCCCGTCATAAAGTACCGAGATACTTTATCTTTGTAGATGAATTCCCAATGAACGCTGCAGGAAAAATACTTAAATACAAAATGAGAGACGAGTCTAAGGAGCGCTTGGGCTTGAACTAACAAAAAAGCAGGGGAAAACCCCTGCTTTTTATTACAAAAATTTGGGGCTGTAATAGTTACAGCCCCAAGTTTTTACTTGTTGATTTTGATGTAGTTGAAATTGGTTATTGCGTTTCCAAAGTATCTTGATTGGTAGACGAGATTGTTTATAATCTCATCGGCTTTTTCGTCGAACACAAGCTGAGGAAGATAGAGATTGTCAGGAGTTGTGTTCACAATAGGGATAATTCTGTACGAGTGCGATTTAACGCCCACGTTGTCCTTTGCAAACGTTTGACGGAAGAGGAATGAGTAGCTTGTGTTTTTCATTTCGGTGTCTACGTTTCCACTGTAGCTGAGGTCACCCGTTTGATAAACAATCATTTTGTTGTTGTAAGATTCAATTCCCTGCGCTACTCTCGAGCCATAGCCGACTACGAGGTCAGCTCCCGAAACTCCGTCTCCGATTGCTGCGCGTGCTATATCCTTGTTGTATGCATCGAAATGAGCTTCGTATTCGCTTATTGTAGTTCCAAGATAGTCAGAAGCGAGAGTGTCGGTCTTTCTCTGTCTTGTGTTCCAATGAAGAAGGACTACAATGAGGTCTGCACCGTTGTCACGCTCTGTTGCTACAGCATTACGGATGACTTCTTTATTTCTTAGCGCCTGCTCGTCGGTTACGGGTGTATCTGTCAGGTCAAACGTTATGTATACAACCTTACCAAACGAGGTAGCAATGCTCTGCGCGCCCTCTTGTACCGAATAGGAAATACCGTTTTCCTTGAGCGCTTTTACAGTTTCGTTCAAGCCGGTTTCTCCGTATTCCATAATGCTTGAGGAAGCGAGTGATACACAATCAATTCCAAATAAGTGCTTAGCATAATCGGGAGAGCCCTTTGCAGGATTTGTTGACTTTGAATCAACAGAGGTTGTGAGGGGAGCTTCAAGAGCGATAAAGGTCAGATCGTCGCTTGCAGTAACGGGTGATATTGCAAAGAAGGGATAATTGTTTTCATATTTGCTAAGCTGAGTAGCAAATTTCATATCCTCGCTTGTGCTGAGTTGGTCACCGAGTAATGCGCTTCCACCTACTGTAACTGTGAAGGTAGAGCCATCGGTTGATGCTGTTTCGTTTTCGTAGAGAGCAAGCATTGCAAGAACGGTCTTTCCGTTAACACTTGTGTCAAGGGTTGGGTAGTAGTCAAGGCTTGCATCAGTCAGCTTAGAAGCAGCGTTGTCAATATTTGCAAGCATATTTGAAACCTTGATTGCGAAATCATTGTCGTTGATAAAACCACTTTCTGCCGTCTTGAAGCACTCTGAAAGAGTTGCAATATATTCCGAGCCTGTTTTGTCGCCCATTTCTGAGCTTGCAAGATAGTCGGAAACTCTGTCGAGATTAGTGATTATAAAATTAAGGTCCTCAAAATTCTTCTTTTCACCGTAAGCAAGTGAGTCAATGAAGGATTCTACCTTCGTTGCGAATGAGGAAATAGAATTTATATTAAGGGAAATCTCCGAATTGTTTACAGTGCCATCTACAGAAGGCTTTGGTTGCTTGTCCTTTTCACCTGAAAAGACGGGTGGTTCCGATACTTTTGAATTTATAAGCCTTACGGTCATTATCATAGATAATCCGAGCGCAAGCACACAAAGGCATAAACAAATAATTCTGCTTTTCATATTTTCACATTCCTTTCAAATTCTATATATATAATATCATACTTTCTATGAATTGAAAAGAGTTTTTTGTACTTTTTTTATTTTTTTAGCCTTACGCCTTGAAATCAATAATTTCGCCAAGGGTGTCATCGCTTACTTTTTCTATTTTAGTGTATGAATCGGGAACGCTTCCGACTATTACGGTGTCGGCAATAACGATGCTGTCGTTCACCTCTACGGTGTTGTGCTCGCCAAGAATTATAACACCCAATTTCAGCGTTACGTTCATTGTGATTTTGTGCCACGATTGATTTATGCCAACCTCGGAAAACGAGCTTTCAACTACACTTGTTACGCTGTCTGTGGGTATAAGCCTGATAGAAACGTTAAAGCCTCTGCCCGATAATAGATACATACCCGTAAGATTACCGATTGGAATTTGCAAATGCTGTCTGCTGTCACTTGACAGAATATCGATAATTTTCAGTGACACCTCGCTTTTCAGCTCGTTTATAGCTATGATGTTTGACGATAGAGAAAGCACGTTTCCGTCACCGTCGTGATTCAAGAAAACAAGGTCGTCATAGGTTACGTTGTTTTCTTCAAGAACACACCTGACAGCTTCGTTTATAACCTTTGTTGCGTGCGAACGGGAATACTGTATTGCCCGTGCGTTGACGATGGGTAATAGCTGATTGAATGAAATTATAAATAAAATGAAAAGAGAAAATACAGTTAAAAAAACTATAAAAGCTCTTCTCTTCGCCTTTTTCACTTTTTTCACCTCAATAAAGTTTATTCAATGATAATAAATAAAGTTAAAATGCCATTTGGTTAAAATAATCGATTTAATTGAAAAGGGTAAAAAAATGAGACTGTGACGTCAAAAACGACACACAGTCTTGCGATAAAAAAATTGCATCTGCGATGCAGATGCAATTTTTGGCACTAACGGTCAATTATCATACAAACATAATAGCGATGCAAACTGCAATAGATTATTTCACAGTGAAATAATCTATGTACGGATTCTGATTATTTTTAGGGAAATGACCTCTACTTTTAATAAAGCAGAGGTCATTTTGCGCACTTTTTATATAGTGAATTTTACACCTTTGTTTCGGAACTCACACCCAAACAAATATCATTTTCATCAAACAAAAGCACAATGTGATATCCCGTTGCCATCCATTGATATACCTTCGTTCCGTTTGCAGTTGTTGAAACTGAGCTTGGATTTCCACAAGAACTTTGAATTTGAGAAAGCGTTTTGCCTTTTAATGTGCCGAGATTAATAAATTTCTGTTGCAATATATTGCCTGGAGCCTTAACCATGGTATTTGAAATTAAATACCAAATTATTCCTCCTATAATTGGAAATACCCATATGTACCAAAAATCCATATCATTTCATCCTTTCCTTTATATCAAATAAAAAGTGCGCCTACCGAAGCAGACGCA
>JAZNRH010000027.1:0-5713 GCA_045590615.1 Eubacteriales bacterium | reverse complement strand
TAATTAATGTGAAAAAATTGATTTTTCAATTTTTTACCTTATAAAACGTTTGCTTTTTTAATAAGCATAACAAATTTTATCCTTATTTTACATATGTTTTCATTGTTTTATGTGGTCTAACCTTTTTTTACATCCCCTTTTCGTTCATTATACCGAGCATTATCCAGAAAAATATTGCCGACGGGCAGGAGGAGTAGCTGAAGAAGATTTGCACAGCGTATGCAAAAATACCGAGTCTGACCGAGCGTTGCAGAGGGGAAGGTCTCTTTTTGAAAAGAGACGTAAAGACACCGAGATACGCCACGAGTGCAAAAAGCCCCTGATGGAACAAAACGTTCAGGTAATCGTTATGAGCAATGTCGATTTTTCTGGTTATAGTTTTGCCACCCGTTATCTTTGTAAAGGGCTCAAGGTCAGCGTAGAACATAGTGTCGGGACCGTTGCCAAAGGCGAGGTTATCGAGGTTTTTCAAGACCTCTTTCCAGATGTGAAGCCTGCCCGAGCCGAAATCACCGTCTGCTTTTCCGTGTAGCAGAGAATGGATTTCAAAGAGCGTTCCGTTGCCTATTGGCAGAAGGTACAAAACCAACAACAAAACAGTCAACAAAGAGACGATTAAAAGAACAGCCTTCTTTTTTGGCAAAAGAGTGAAAGGCAGGGCTATTAAAAGTGTTAGCGCAAGAGCAACCACGCCTGCAGAGACCGACATCATAAGGGTTGCTAAAAGCGAGAGTATTGCCGAAGCAAATATTAAAATCCTATGCCTCTTGTATTCAAAGCCCAGCCCCCATAAAACAGGGGTCATGAGCGAGAAAAAGGCAGATGAAATGTCGGCGTTTCCAATCGTTGAAATAAAAGCTCCATTATATTTTTCGAGTGCAATGTGGTAGTTTTCGCCCCTGGGATAGAGACCCATTACGTTGAGGTCGATCAGCTGTAAAAGAACGATTGCCGACTCCACGAGCATCACAATTGCCAGAAAAGGCACGAAGGAGCGAGGCGTTTCCCAATTTTGCGATAAAAAGATAAAAACCAGAACGTAAAGAGCAATAGTCAAAAGCCCTTCAGAGCGAGTAGCGCCGACCAGCGTCCTTGGAAAATGCTCGGAAGCAAAGGCAGAGATGGCGCTCAGGACAAGAAAAGCGATAGCCGACCATTCGGCGACCCCCGGCTTTTTTCGTATACCAAAAATTGCCGAAGCGATAACGTAAATTGCGCTGAGCGAAACAAAGACGACGTACTTGGAGTCAAAAATATTGGTATACCCCTCAAAGCCCGTAAAAAACAGATAAAATCCGAGCATTAAATATACGTAGATATGAGCGATTCGCTTTTCCATTTTATAAACCTAACCTCTTCAGCGTTTGGCAAAAATCTGCAAGAGGGAAGCCCACGACGTTGAGGTAATCGCCCTTGATTTCACGCACCAGCCTTGCGCCAAGCCCCTGAATTCCGTATGCGCCTGCTTTGTCAAGACATTCGCCCGTTTCGACGTATGCGAGGATTTCGTCCTTGGTCAAATCGTAGAAGCTCACGTCGGTTGAAACGGTACGGCTGTAGCGCTTACCCTTGTAAAACAGGGTATAAGCCGTCATAACCTGATGCGTTTTTCCCGACAAGAGAGTCAGCATTCTGACTGCATCGTCCTTGTCCTTCGGCTTGCCCATAACCTCACCGTCGAGCACGACTATAGTATCCGACGAAACCACGGGTAAATCGGGGTAAAGCCCTTCGGCATCAAGCCCCTTTTCGAGTGCAAGATAGCTCACCTCTTCCTCGGGAGAAAGGGGCTTTTCGGGTGGCAATTCGGGCGCAGAGGGCACAACCGTTACCTCAAAGCCTGCCCCCTCTAAAATTTCTCGTCGTCTCGGCGACTTGGATGCAAGAATTATTTTCATAGTCTATCCTTTTCTTGTGTATTCTTTTGGCAAAACGCCATTCAATAAATTGTTGAGAGTATGTTCTGCGTTTTCGTCGGTAATGAAAACCACCCCGAACGACGCACCCCTCGTCACACGCTCTGCGTTGTAGGTAGCAACGCTGTTGTAAATCTGACAACGGTGAAAATACTCGGGGAATACGGGGAAAGAAACCCCTTTTCTGTCAATCAGCTCTGCGCTCTTGCGACAGCTTTTGAAATCCGAGCAATCCCGACACCCGTCACGCAGATTCATAATGCAGTTTTCCATTATCATAAGAGGCGCTCTTCCGTAGATCACCTCGCCAACGGGCAAAGGCTTTATAAGGTCACGCCTTTGAGCAGCATTGAGCTCGCTTGAAAGCACAACTCCGTCAAAGCCGAGCTTTTCAAGGGCATCAAGCGTATGAGAGTTGTACGCATTTATTCTCGTACCACCAATCACACTAAAGCCGAGCTCCATTGCAAGCCTTGCCACACCAATGCTCTCGGCATAAGCGTGGCGCACACCGAGACGGTAGAGCCGTTCAAGCTCGGCTTTGACCTCAGCTCTTTCGACGTCCTTGACTATAACGGGCAAAGCAACCCCGACACCGTCTGTGAAATTATTGCTGAACAAAGGAAGATAAATTCTGTCAGCCAGCCCCGAAAGGCTGACAAGCTCTCTTTTTTCAACCCTTCTGTGAGGCGCAAAGACCACGTAACGCTGATAATCTTTCTCTTTTTCAGCCTTGATTTCGTCGAGCTCAAGTCTTGTCGGCTTGCCCATAGCGAGCAAACCGTCAAGCGCCTCACGCCTCAATGCGTTGAGGGCTGATTTTGGAAGTATGTAATCTCCGTCGGTTGTAAAACTGAATTCGTTAAGCTCGTAGCAGGTCTGTCCGAGCTTTGAAATCTGCTCTCTTGCAAAAGCCTCGTCAATCGGACGTGAAATCGCAATATCGGGAGGCAGGCTCTTTGCAACCGAGACTCTGTTTCCCGAGACGAGAGTGAGCTCAGCACCCTCTTTTGTAACGCTAAGCTTTGCATTGATACTTGCCTTTGGAAGCACGAAGCTCTGCTTTTCTATACTTTTGGTGTTCGCCTTGTCCTCGCTCGACCTGACCCCGTACATTTTTTTGCCAAGCTTTTTCGTGTAGTAACCGTCGGTAAAGCCACCACGGCTGAAAATTCGCTCAAGCCTTTCAACGTCCTTCTTATCGGCATTACGCCCCATGTCAATCAGCTCTCGGAAAATTTTGACAACCGAGCCAACGTAGTCGGGGCTCTTCATTCGCCCCTCAATTTTCAGCGAAGCAACACCCATTTCGGCAAGCTCGGTCAGATGCTCGGACAGAGTGAGGTCGGAAAGGCTCAACGGCTCGTTCAAGTCACAGCCCTTGAGTCTGTAGGGGAGTCTGCAGGGCTGAGCGCACTCGCCTCTGTTTCCACTTCTTCCACCCACCAACGACGAAAAGAGACACGCGCCACTGTGACATACGCAGAGCGCACCGTGAACGAAGGCCTCGATTTCAATGGGTGAATTTTTGCAGATATATTCAAGGCTGTCACGGTCAAGCTCACGGGCAACTACGGCTCTTTTAACTCCCATTTTTGCAAGTGTCAAAACTCCGTCAAGCGAATGAGTAATACATTGCGTGCTCGCATGTAGCTCGGCATCGGGAAAAGCGCTGTGAATAGCCGATAAAAGACCTAAATCCTGAACGATAAAAGCATCAGCCCCCATAGTCAAAAGCTGTTCAACCGAATCGAGCACCGAAAGAAGCTCTCTGTCGGAAACGAGGGTATTGAGCGTTATATAGATTTTTCTGTCAAGCGTATGCGCTTCGTTAATGGCGCGCGCAAGCTCGTCATTTGTAAAGTTTTTTGCTCCTATTCTGGCATTGTGCTCTGCACCACCCATATATACGGCGTCAGCGCCACTGCTTATTGCCGAAACGAAGGCAGAATACGAGCCTGCAGGAGCTAAAAGCTCTGGAATTTTACGGTAGCTCATAATAACTCTTCCAATTAATCTTGAAATTTTTATAAAAATATACTATTATAATAACATAACAACCAAAAAAAATAAAGACTTTTTTGAAAAACGGAGCATAATATGACTAACGAAGCAATTTTGAATGAAATAAAAGCCGAATGTGACACCTGTCACGCCTGCCCCTTGTCAGAAACGAGAAGCAATATTGTATTTGGCAGAGGCTCAACCGATGCAGATATAGTATTTATCGGTGAAGCCCCGGGCGAAAAAGAGGATTTGTCGGGCGAGCCCTTCGTAGGTGCAGCAGGTAAGCTATTGGACAGAATTTTACAAGAGGTAGAAATTACCCCCGATGAGTATTACATAGCCAATATCATAAAATGTCGACCACCTCACAACAGAGACCCCAAGCCATCAGAGGAGGACGCCTGCATCGGCTATCTTGAAAAACAGCTTTCGGTCATAAAGCCGAAAATTATCGTATGCCTTGGCAGAATATCGGCAAAAAGAATAATAAAACCCGACTTTAAGATTACCGAGGAGCACGGAACGTGGTTCGATAGGGGCGATTGTAAGGTCTGCGCAGTTTTTCACCCTGCAGCAATACTTCGCGACCCCCGTCGCAAACAGACAATGCTTGACGATTTTGAAAAAATTGCCGAAATGAAAAAAGCATTAAAGGGTTAAACTAAAGGTGTTGTAAAACATAGCTTTTACAACACCTTGACTTTTTAATTATTTTAATTCATAAGATAAAAACACTGTTTTTCGGGGGTTCCAAGGGGGACTTTTAGACTTCAAAAGTCCCCTGTTATAATATCTCTTATTTTAATTCATAAGATAACAACACTGTTTTTGGGGGGTTCCAAGGGGGGACTTTTTGACTTCAAAAGTCCCCCCTTGGTAGTCTTGAAAGGAGTAAATATGAAAAGAATAACAATTTTGATTTTAATGCTTGTGCTATCACTCAACGCAACTGCTGCTATCAGCACCAAGCGCCTTGAATGGTACTATAAGCCGACAGCCGACAACAGCCGACCTGCCTCACCCACAGAGGCTCATTTTCTCGGCGATTATAACGCGCATTATATAGGAAAGGACGAAAAGCGAGTATATCTCACCTTTGACCTTGGCTACGAAAACGAAAACGTAAAAACGATTCTCGATACCCTGAAGGAAGAAAACGTGCAGGCTACCTTTTTTATGCTTCGCCACACCGTAGTCAACGGCAAAAACCTATCACAGATAGTATCCGACGGCCACCTGATTGCAAATCACACCTCGCACCACAAGGATATGACCAAGATGAACAGCCTTGACACCTTTGAAAACGAGCTTGTTTCACTTGAAAAGGACTATAAAGCAAAAACGGGACTTGAAATGGCAAAAATATATCGTGCGCCCTGTGGCGCATATTCCGAGCAAACGCTTGCATGGGCAGATGAGCTCGGCTACAAAACGGTATTTTGGAGCTTAGCCTATGCCGATTGGGACGAAAACAACCAGATGTCACCCGAGTCGGCACTCGACAAGCTTTTTTCCCGAATTCACAACGGTGCAGTAATTCTTCTCCACCCGACCTCGACAACAAACGCCAAAATCCTGCCCCAATTTATAAAGGAACTAAAAAGCAGGGGCTATAGCTTTGGTACGGTAGATGAATTGTAGGTAACAGAAAGGAAGAAAATCGTCTGAGCGATTTTCTTCCTTTTTTATTATATATACAAATGGTTTGGAAAACGTTTGCATAGCTGTTATGTTGCAGGTGAGGCTATATATCGCATTTGTGTCACGTATAGCCAAAGGGAGCCGAACTC
>JAZNRH010000026.1:0-13363 GCA_045590615.1 Eubacteriales bacterium | reverse complement strand
ACGAAACTCAAAAGCTTATATTCGCAATATACGAAAGTGGACGTAAAAATAAAACTATATATATGTAACAAAAATAAAGTCTATGAAAACGTTGATTTCATAGACTTTGTTTTTGCTTTTTCAAAGCAGAGCTGAATATTTACCGGCTGATACTATCATCGGGAAAAGCATTCATAATTCTCCGATTATTTTTATAAATATTTCACGGTTTCTTCTATTGGCAGACGTTCAAAATGTCTTGGATTCGGCCGGCAGTCCTTTGAAGCGTAACCTATCGGGAGCAATGAATAAGGCACTATATTGTCGGGAAGATTAAACGCCTGCTTGACCTTGGCTGCATCAAAGGCGCATACCCAACACGAACCGATTCCCAGCGACTCTGCCTCAAGAAGCATATGGCAGGTGACGATTGCCGAATCTATCTGGTCAACGCACCACGAATCCTTCGTTCTCGTCCAAGCTACGTTTTTGTCGGCGCAAATGAGTAAAACTGTGGGTGCGTTATATGCACTCGGAGTTATATCTCTCACCTTTTGCACAGCCTCCTGACTCTGCAAAACGAAAACGCGCTGAGGCTGTAAATTTTTTGCCGTAGGGGCTACCCTGCCTGCCTCAAGAATCTTGTCAAGTTTATCACTTTCTATCTGACGTGCCTCAAAATCTCTTACCGAAAATCTGTTCTTCAACAGCTCCAATATATCCATTACAAAACACCTTCCTTTCAGTTGAACTCAGCATATCACGAATAGTGATTTTTGTCAACACAATAAATAAAAAAACAGTTGTCAAACGAAAAATAATATGTTATAATACCCCTATAGTATATATAATATTATAGGGAAGGTGATTTCGCTTGAGAAACAAAGTGTTTTCAGCACTTTTCGTATTCATTTTTCTTTTTATGTTCATCGGTGCACCGATAACTCCGATTCTTACAGAAAAGGGAATCATAGACTACAACAACGTCGGAAATCAGATTGAGGTCGATAAGGTTTACGACGAAGGTCAGCCACTTGGAAGCTTCTTTAATAAAATTGAAAAAGCTAAGACCGAAATCAAGGATACTTACATAAACAACCTGCCCTTCTTTTTGAAGATAACCAATACCTACAAGCCCTTGAAAAACTCTATTAATCAGCCCCTGATAAATTGGTTTCAGAACAAGGGTAACGAGACTACCGTCTACCTGTGCAACCATATTTACACAGAAACGGTACTCGAACCCACCTGCACAGGCGAGGGCTACACTACCAAGCTCTGCCGTCTGTGTAACGAAGAAATCAAGGAAAACGTCGTTGCGCCCCTCGGACACAGCTTTGAGCTTACCAAAACAGTTGAGCCCGATTGTGAAACCGACGGCTACTCGCTGTACACCTGTACTCTCTGCTCCGAAATTGAGCAAAGGGATACGGTGAAGGCAACAGGGCACAGCTACAAGGAAAGCCATGATGGCTCGGTTACACTCTACACCTGTGAAAAGTGCTCTCACTCGTATAGCGTATCGGCAGAATGTGCTCACCCGTCGTTTAAGGAGAGTGTCAAGGATGGGTATACGCTTTACGAATGTGAGGCGTGCGACTATTCCTACACCGACGTCAATGCCGAACATACTCACAGCTTTACCACGGAAAAAATTGAGCCCACCTGCGAAAAGCAAGGTGTAACGAGAAAAGTATGTACCGAATGTGGCTACGTTGAAGAGAGCGAGCCTGTTGCTCCAACCGGTCACAAGTACTCGGCAAAGGTAATTGCTCCCACCTGTACGAGCGAGGGCTACACCCTTCAGACCTGTCAGCTTTGCAGCGCCGAAAAGAAAACCGATATTCAAGCACCGAAGGGGCACAGCTATGACACGACAACTGTAGCTCCCACCTACGAGAGCAAGGGCTATGACCTGCACGTCTGCCCGATATGCTCCCACTCCTATAAGGACAATGAAACTCCCATGCTCGTCAGTACCATTCCTCAGCCCAAGACAACAGCCGACCCCGAGGGTACAACCTATTCTGCCGAGCTGAAAACAACCGACAATATTTTCAGACACTATTCATTGACGGCAAGCTACCCCGACGGCACCAGCGAAACAAGCTATGCCAGAATAGTCAAGCTTGACAGAGAGACTCTTTACAACAATATGCTCGACGTTGCAAACCTTGTAAACACGATGGTTGAAAAGGACAGAGAAGTAAATTGGTACTTCTCGTTTGCAACCAATATAGAAGCGACAGAAATCGGTGAAAAGATTGTACCTCAGGAAAGCACCCGTTACATATACGAGGACTTTTTGACAAAGCTCGACCCGTCAGTCAAGACGAGCGCCTTGAAAATCACTTCCTTCAACGACTACTATGACAAGTTCTATATAACCGACCACCATTGGAATCATCACGGCTCTGAGGAGGCTTATCTCGAAATTGTGAGAATGCTGTCCGAGAACTACCCCGACGTCAAGCCGATTGAGGTTGAACAGCTCTACGAATTTGAGGACGTCAAGTTCTACGGCTCACTTGCACGTGCTCAGGCAAACTACTCTGTATCCGACATCTACGGAGTATATTTCAGACGTCTTCCCTATCACAACGTTTCGCGTGACGAGGCAATCTCCTACGGCTCCAAGAAAAATCAGGAAGCCAACCTCGAAATCTACAAAAACGGAAAGTTCAATACTGCGCAGGGCTATAACCACTACACAGAATTCTATCGTGTATGCAAGAAAATCAAATACGCAGAAAATAACACGGGCAGAAATCTTCTGCTAATAGGAGACTCCTATTCGCTTCCGTTGTTGGAAATCGTATCTGCCCACTTTGACACCACATTCGTAAGATACGAGGACAGAAATTGGAAGAACTTCCCCGAAGAGCTTTTCTACGATAAGTTCATCGAGGAAAACGACATCACCGACGTTATAGTAATTGAGGAAATGTCAAAGAGCATTATGCAGGGCTACGGAGATGCGTACCCCTCAGGCTTCCTGAACATTTTCCCGGACGAAGAATGGTAAGAAAGGAGTAACCGTATGGAATTTTCTCAACTTTATTTCGCGTTCTGGTTTTTACCCTTATTTTTCATCTGTTACTACCTGTTTGGTAAAATCGCTGGACTTCAAGCCAAAAATCTAATACTGCTCATTTTCTCACTCTTCTTCTACGCATGGGGAGAGCCCGTATACGTTCTGTTAATGGTCTATTCAACCATTCTCGACTACACCTGTGGAAGAATGATTGAAAAGAGCGAGGGCTCGAAAAGAAAGCTCTGGCTTGCAGTATCCTTGATTGGAAACCTCGGACTTTTAGCAGTATTCAAATATCTTGATTTTATAATCGAGACTCTCAACGTCATACCGATGGTAAACCTTCCCCTTTCCAATATTGCGCTGCCAATAGGTATCAGCTTCTACACCTTCCAGACCATGTCCTACTCGGTTGACGTCTACTCAGGAAAGGTGAAGGCTCAGAAAAATATTCTCACCTTTGCAACCTACGTTACAATGTTCCCTCAGCTGATTGCAGGTCCCGTTGTGCGCTACAGCACTGTCGAGGCTGAGCTGATGGACAGAAGAGAGAATATCGACGGCTTTGCCAACGGACTAAGACGCTTTATCGTAGGTCTTGCAAAAAAGGTGCTGATTGCCAATACCATGGCAAAGGTTGCCGACGGACTTTTCAATCCCCTTGCTCCGTCAAGCTCGGTTGCCACCGAGATTTCTCAGCTCGGTGTTATCGGCTCGTGGATTGTAATGCTTGCTTATACCCTCCACATCTATTTCGACTTCTCGGGATACTCGGATATGGCAATCGGTATAGGAAAAATGCTGGGCTTCAAATTCCTTGAAAACTTCAATTACCCTTACATATCAAAGAGTATAACGGAATTCTGGAGACGCTGGCACATATCTATGTCAAGCTTTTTCAGAGATTATGTGTACATTCCACTTGGAGGAAGCAGATGCAGTACCTTCAAATGGATAAGAAACATAGCTATAGTATGGTTTTTGACGGGTCTATGGCATGGCGCCGAATGGAACTTCGTTTTGTGGGGACTGTATTTTGCAGTAATTTTGCTTGCAGAAAAATTCTTTCTCGGCAAGCTTCTTGAAAAGCTACCCGTAATAAACCGTCTCTATTCGCTTTTACTTATTGTCTACGGCTGGGTAATTTTCCGTTCGTCAGGAATTGCACAAATCGGAGAATTTACCAAGGCTATGTTCGGTGGCTACGGACTACTCGGCAACGGTACGAGAAACGTTCTTACCCTTCTCTCTCAGGCAGAGGTCGGAACGGTTTCGGTAATCGCATTCGCAGTCGGAATAATTGCATCAACCCCGATACTTCCCAAGCTGAAGGAAAAATGTCGCGGCAAGGTATTGCCGATACTTGCCGACGTGTCTTTGTTCGTGCTCGCCTTCCTTTGCATTGCCGAATTGGCACTTGGCTCGTACAATCCGTTCATATACTTCAAATTCTAAAAAAGAGGATTTCTTATGAAAAAAATAATATTGACACTTTTGCTTGCCACCTTATTGTCCTTGAGCGTATTCGCCTCAGACGATATTAAAATCGGCACGCCAATCATAGACGGAATAATCGACACGATGTATCTTGAGAGCTACAAGATAGAGCTCGACGGACTCAACGACACCTTTTACACCTCAAAGGGTGCAGACCCCGAAGGCGCAAAGGGAGACAGCGCAACAGCGTATTATCTCTACGACGATGCGCACCTCTACGTATGCGTAAAGGTAAACGACGATGCCGTTTTTTCGAGAGGAAAGGCGTGGATATACAAAAACATTGCCAATCTTTCGTGGGAGAACGATGCCGTTGAAGCACGTATATACTACGAAGAGCTTGGCGAAGCCATTCAGGCTAATCAGTATATTTTCCAGTGTGATGCCAAGGGAATTGCAACCACCAACTACAAGGGTATGTGTGAGGGTGAACATATTGCTTCTACCTCGTTTACCGAAACGGGCTACGTTATTGAGTTCTCGCTCCCCCTCTCCTTTGGTAAAAAGCAGAACGATAAAATCGGTCTTTCGGTTGAAATAGACGACCTCCACGAAATGATATACGGTGCAGACACCAAAATGGGTGGCAATAAGTTCAATGCATACGGAAGCCAGCACCCCTACGAAAATATGGTTACTCTCGGCTCGGAGAAGGCTTCTATCAGAACAACCGTATTCGACGACACCAAGGAGCATTGGGGTAAAAACGATATTTCGTACGTGTTCAACGCAGAGCTGTTCAACGGTATGGGAACGGGCTTTTGCCCCGACGTTGCTATGACCAGAGGAATGTTTGTGACGGTGCTTGGCAGACTCTACGAAAAGAAAAACGGAGCGCTGATTGACTACGCATCGTCGGTGAGCTTTGCCGACGTTGATTACGACCTTTGGTACGGAAAATATATAAAGTGGGCAAACGGAGCTAATATCGTGGGTGGCTACGAAAATAATACCTTCCTCCCCGATAAGCCGATTACCCGTGAGGAAATGGCAGTTATGCTGAGCAGATATGCCAAGGCTACTGCAACAGAAGTGGATCTGAGCTTTGCCGACAACGAAAAAATATCGCCCTGGGCTGAAAGTGCCATAAGCTTCTGTGTTAAAAACGGACTTCTGTCGGGCAAAGAAAACAACACCTTTGCACCCCAGAGCAACGCAACTCGCGCAGAGGTTGCCGCCCTGCTTACAAGATATATGAAAACGCTGACTGTAACCTTGAAATGATAAATTAACATTTAATACTTACTTAATTAATATCAAAGTTATATAATATACTAAATTGTGTTAAAAATACTATGGGAGAAACGAAATGATTGAAGAAATAAAAGAACAGGCAAAAATTGCACTTACAGAGCTTTTCGAAGTTGCAAAGCTCGAAGAAGGAGACATCGTTATCGTGGGCTGTTCAACAAGCGAGGTAATGGGCGAAAAGGTCGGTACCTTCTCGAGCCTCGACGTCGGCAAGGCGCTTGTTGAGGTCATCGAGCCTATGGTTCGCGAA
The DNA here is from genome assembly GCA_045590615.1 of Eubacteriales bacterium. Classification (GTDB taxonomy): domain Bacteria; phylum Bacillota; class Clostridia; order Oscillospirales; family SIG627; genus RGIG6353. Next base: position 7,352 of record JAZNRH010000026.1, on the reverse strand, counting down.
AAGGGTTGCTTCCTCGGTGCGCAATGCTGTGAACATCTCAATCGCTCGGTTATTATCGAAAGAGAAGCAGCAAGGCTTCACTCTCTTGAAAGAGTAAACGTAAAGCCTCAGCTTCACGCAGGAGGCGCTTTTGCAATGTCGCTTTGGGATACTCTCAAAGAGCCCTGCGCAGTTGAAGGCGTCAAGGCAGCAGCAGGTATGGACATCGGAAGCGTACTTATCGGTATGCAGTTAAGACCCGTTGCAGTACCTGTCAGAACCAGCGTAAATATGATTGGAAAGGCAAGACTTACGGTAGCTCGTACCCGACCGAAATTCGTCGGTGGAGAAAGAGCTCTTTACGTAGATGAATTGAGGTAAAAATGAAAATATCAGTACTCGGCTGTGGCAGATGGGGAAGCTTTATAGCGTGGTACTTGTCCTTGAAGGACGAGACGGTGCTATGGGGTAGAAAAGGCTCGGAGAATATGAGACAGCTCCTTGAAACACGCACGAACGGGACGGTAACCTTTGGCGAAAGAACAACCCTGACCACCGAGCTTGACGAGGCGTTGAAAAACGATACCATCGTTATATCGATTTCCTCCCAACAGCTCTCAGAATTTGCAAAAACGCTATCTGAAAAAATAAGCTCCTACAAGCGCTTTATACTTTGTATGAAGGGCATTGAGGAGACTACGGGCAGAAGGCTGACTCAGGTGTTCAACGACAGCTATACCAAGCCTCACGATACTGCCATCTGGGTTGGACCCGGGCACGTAGAGGATTTTGTTCAGGCTATACCCAACTGTATGGTTATTGACTCGGAAAACGATGCTCTGAAGAAAGAGCTTGCCGAGGTGCTTTCATCATCGCTCATCAGATTTTATATAGGCAACGACCTTATTGGCAGCGAGGTTGGTGCAGCAAGCAAAAACGTTATCGGCATTGCCGCGGGAATGCTTGACGGCTTTGGTCTTTCCAGCCTCAAGGGCGCTCTTATGGCAAGAGGCGCCAACGAAATTTCACGCATTATTGATAAAATGGGTGGAAACAAGCTGTCAGCCTTTGGGCTATGTCACCTCGGAGATTACGAGGCGACTGTATTCTCAAAGCACTCTCACAACAGAGCGTACGGTGAGGCTTTTGTAAAGGGCGAAAGCTTTGACAAGCTTGCCGAGGGTGTGAGTACCTGCAAGGCACTGAAAAAGCTTGCGACAGACTACCAAACAGAATTACCCATCTGTGAAGCAGTATACAAAATGCTGTTTGAAGGCTCTGACCCTCAGGAAACACTCAACCAACTGTTTTCAAGGGATATAAAAGCAGAATTCAACTAAGTGAAAGGGACATATAATGAGTTTAGTTTCTAAAATATTCGGCACGCACAGCGAAAGAGAAGTAAAGAAAATAATGCCGACCGTCGAGAAAATAGAGGCTCTCGGAGAAAAATACAAGGCTATGAGCGACAGTGAGCTTCAGTCTCAGACAGCTCTCTTGAAATCAAGGCTTTCAAAGGGCGCAACCCTTGAGGATATTCTCCCCGATGCCTTTGCAACCGTTCGTGAGGCTTCCACGAGAGTTCTCGGCAAGCGTCACTACAAGGTTCAGCTTATCGGTGGTATAATCATTCATCAGGGCAGAATTGCCGAAATGAGAACGGGCGAAGGTAAAACTCTCGTCGCTACCTTGCCTGCATACCTTAACGCCCTCACCGAAAAGGGTGTGCATATAGTAACCGTCAACGATTATCTTGCACGACGAGACAGCGAATGGATGGGTAAAATTTACAACTTCCTCGGGCTGAGTGTAGGACTTATCGTTCACGACCTGTCTAACGACGAGAGAAGAGAGGCGTACAACGCCGACATCACCTACGGAACGAACAACGAATTCGGCTTCGACTACCTCAGAGACCACCTCGTTTCCTCAAAGGAGGAAATGGTACAGCGTCCTCACAACTTTGCAATCGTGGACGAGGTAGACTCTATTCTCATCGACGAGGCAAGAACGCCCCTGATTATATCGGGACACGGAGAAAAGTCCACAGAGCTTTACGACGTGGTGAATCAATTTGCCAAGGGACTGCGCTCCTTCAAAATCAAGGAGTCCAACGACAAGGAAATAGACGAGGAATTAGATACAAAATACGACTACATCATAGATGAAAAGGCAAGGAACGCAACTCTGACGTCAAGTGGTGTTGACAAGGTAGAAAAGCGCTTTAATATAGAAAACCTCGCCGACCCTGAAAACGCCGTACTTTCCCACCACGTAAATCAGGCTATCAAGGCGTGGGGTACTATGAAGAAGGACGTTGACTACGTAGTAAAGGATAATCAGGTAATAATCGTCGATACCTTTACGGGCAGACTTATGCCGGGCAGACGCTATTCCGACGGACTTCATCAGGCAATAGAAGCAAAGGAAAACGTAAAGGTTGAGCGTGAATCAAAGACTCTTGCTTCAATTACCTTCCAGAATTATTTCAGGCTTTACAAAAAGCTGTCGGGTATGACGGGTACAGCGCTCACAGAAGAGAACGAATTCCGTGAAATCTATGCCCTTGACGTAATCGAAATCCCGACCAACAAGCCCGTTATCCGTATAGATGACGAGGACAAGGTCTACAAGAACTCCAACGCAAAAACCAATGCTATAATAGAGCAAATCGAAAAATGTCACGGGAAGGGTCAGCCCGTTCTTGTGGGTACCGTCTCGATTGACAAGTCCGAGGAGCTTTCAAAGCTTCTGACAAAGCGTGGAATAAAGCATAACGTACTAAACGCAAAGCTTCACGACAAGGAAGCCGAAATTATTGCTCAGGCAGGTAAGCTTGGTGCAGTTACGATTTCGACCAATATGGCAGGACGTGGTACCGATATTATGCTGGGTGGTAACCCCGAATTTTTGGCGAAGAGTCAGCTCAGACGCGAGGGCTTTTCGGAAGAGCTTATTGCTACGGCAGACGGTGTAAACGACACCGACAACGAAGAAATCATCACAGTAAGAAAGAGATACAGCGAGCTTGTGAGCGAATTTGAAAAGGAAATTGCTCCCGAAGCCGAGGCTGTCAAAAAGGCAGGAGGTCTCTTTATTCTCGGTACGGAAAGACACGAGTCACGACGCATTGACAACCAGCTCAGAGGACGTGCAGGCAGACAGGGTGACGAGGGCGCTTCGGCCTTCTATCTTGCTCTCGACGACGACCTGATGAGACTCTTCGGTGGAGACAGAATTACCACTATCGTTGACAGAATGGGACTCGAGGACAACCAACCACTCGATGCAAAGCTTCTTTCAAACACGATTGAAAATGCGCAAAAACGTCTTGAAGGTCAGCATTTTGCCAGCCGTCGAAACGTTTTGATGTACGACAACGTAATGAGCGAGCAGAGAAATCTCATCTACAAGGAAAGACAGGACGTTCTCGACGGAGAGGACATCAAGGACAAAATTTTCTCAATGCTCAAGGACGTTATTTCTACAAAGGTTATGGAATGTATGCCCGGCGACACCCCTGACGAATGGAACTTAGACGAGCTTCGCTCTGCCTTCTACGGTCAGCTTACAACCGACGAGGACTTCAGACAGACGGGCAACGAGCTCGATGCCATGAGCGCTAAGAAGGTTACTGCCGAACTGATTGACAGAGCCGAAAAGCTATACGCAAAAATCACCGAGCTGATTGGTGAAGAACGTATGCGTGAACGTGAAAGAGCCGTGCTCCTTCGCAACGTCGACCTGAAATGGATGGACCACATCGATGCAATGGATACACTCCAGAGCACCGTCGGTCTGCAGGCTTACGGACACCGTGACCCCGTAACAGAATATAAGCTCATCGGCTCTCAGATGTTTGAGCAGATGATTTACGACATAAGATGCGATACTGTAAGACAGCTTCTCACTCTGCCCAAACAGCCGGATGAGGAAAAACGTCGCGCAGTAATCAAAATTCTCAACGCCACCCACGGAAACAACGGTAGCGTAAGTAAAGCTCCAATCAGACGCGCCGCCTCCGAAAAGGTAGGCAGAAATGACCCCTGCCCTTGTGGAAGTGGTCTTAAGTACAAAAAATGCTGTGGTAAATCAGAAAACAAGGAAGGATAAATAAATGGGTTTTTCGTTGTTATTGACGGGATTTATATTCCTTTTCTCGCCTGATATAAGTCTTTTTGATTTACTGCCCGATTTTATCGGCTGGGCTTTTATAACACTTGGTCTCTTAAAGCTGGCAGATATAGAAATGAGGCTTGAGGATGCAAAAATTCTGTCTCGCAGAATGCTTCTCATATCAATGGTCAAGCTCGTTTTGTCGCTGTTCACCTTCAAATTCAGCTCGTCAGACTCTCTGCTTGCCACCTTCTCCTACGGCATCGTTGAAATAATCACGGTGTTCCCTCTAATAAAAAACCTGTTCGTCGGACTCGACTACGTTGCAATGAGAGTGGGCGCACCTCTTAATTCGGATAAGCTGAATATGGCGAAATGGTACTTGTACGTTTTCTTCCCGATAAAAAATCTGCTTGCCTTTCTGCCCTCGGCAGTTGCCTTCTTTGACAGTAGCGTTACGGGAGACTATTCGGCAAACACCTGGTTTATCAACTTTGAAGCAGCAATGCGTATGCTTATGGTGTTTTCCTTCTTTCTGTCCTGCGTCATAATGGTAGTGATGCTCAGCTTCTTTATACCGTTATTCGTTAATATGGCAAAAAACCGACCTCTCAACGAAAAGCTTACTGCCTTAAGGCAGGAGACGGTTCTGAACGTTCAATCGGTAATGATAAAGAAAAACTCAGGCTTCGTTTTATCAGCTATTCTCGTCTCGATAATCTTGTTTTTTGACTTTTATATCGATGGAATTGACGTGTTGCCAAGCTTTATCGGCTTTGCGGGAATTGCGATTTCCTCAATTTTTGCCCAAAAAAAAATGGGCGAAAAAACCTCAGCCCTGACTACTATATCGGTTATAGGCTTTATAGTATCGCTTACAGCCTTCATCTACAGACTCATTCCCCTGATAAAAAATAGATTCGTAATCGACTATAATTTTTCAAATTATACGCTCACTCTTCCACTATCGGCAGGAACATTTATTTGCACCGTTTTATGCTTTATATTTATTTTCAGGGTTGCAGGCACACTCAATGAAAAATACGCCAAATATAAGCTTGAGGACAATTTGCTACTCTATAAAATAGGCGGAGTGATAATGTCGGCATTCAATTTTGTGCTCTATGCCTTCCCCAATCTCAATACGACCTTCGTGTTCCCCTCGCTGATTTTCGGAACAGCATTTACGTCACTTGGTGCAATATATCTATCAAAATTAAAGAAACAAATATAAAGGAGACCTAAAACTTTGTGTGGCTTTGTAGGAATGTTTAAGAGCTCTTCGCTCATCGAAGAGGACAGAAAACTCGTTAACGCAATGTCGTCAGCCATAGCTCATCGTGGACCCGACGAGGACAAGGCGCTCAACTTTGACAAGCTGTCAATCGCCTTCAGACGACTCAGTATCATAGACCTTGAAAAAGGCAGTCAGCCCTTTGAATACTCCGACAGATACGTGGGTATTTTCAACGGTGAGATTTACAACTATCTCGAGCTGAAAGCCGAGCTTGTCAATAAAGGCTATACCTTCAACACAAATTCGGAAATTGAGGTTATGCTCACCCTGTTTTCAATAGAAGGGGAAAGCTTTATCAATAAGCTTCGGGGAATGTTCGCCTTCTGCTTTTACGACAAGGAGAAAAACACTCTCACTCTCGGACGCGACCCATTTGGAATAAAGCCCCTTTATTATATTCAACGTGAAGGCAGACTAACCTTCTCCTCCGAGTCAAAGGCGTTTTACCTTGACCCGTCGCTCGACAAGGGCAATATTGACAAAGCACAGCTTCAGCACTATTTCACGTATCAATACCTGCCCGAGCCCTCAACTCTTCACCCCGAAATAAAGGTTCTGCCTGCAGGCTACTATATGGTATGCGATTTTTCAGCAGAGCAGGAAACAAGATTTGAGAGATACTACACCCCCACCTTCAAGCCCGTCAAGACAGATGATTTTGAAAAGAAGGCTGAGCTTTTAAGACACACAGTCGAAGAATCGGTCAAGTATCACATGCTCAGTGACGTAGACGTCGGAACCTTCCTGTCGGGTGGTATCGACTCGGCTGTAATTACTGCTACAGCCAGCAAGCTCAACCCGGGAATCAAAGCCTTCACCGTTGCATTTGGAGTAAAAGAATACTCCGAAATGGACGAGGCGTCGGGTATAGCAAAGCATCTTGACGTTGAACATATCAAGCTTGTGGGTGGTCTTGAGGACTTCAAACGAGCATTCGACAAGGTGGTCTATCACCTTGATTTTCCGATGGCAGACCCCTCGACAATGGCAATATATCTCATCTGTGAAGAGGCTGCACGTCACCTCAAGGTAGTGCTTTCGGGAGAAGGCTCGGACGAGCTTTTCGGTGGCTACAGAATATACAACGAAACTCAGACCTCATCAAAAATATATCAGCTTCCAAAACTTGTAAAAGCTCCGTTGAAATGGCTGTCAAACGTACTCCCCGACAACGTAAAGGGAAAACAGCTGCTCTACAGAGGTACAACACCACTCTCGGAGCGATACGTTGGAAACGCCTTTATCTTTGACGAGAAAACAAAGAAGTCAATACTTAAAACTGCCGACGATACCGTTCATTTTACAGACGTCACACGTCAGCTTTACAAGGACATTGAGGGTATGCCCCCCGTAACGCAGATGCAGTACGTTGATATGAACACATGGCTCAGAGGCGATATTCTCGTAAAGGGTGACAGACTCAGCATGGCACACTCGCTTGAGGTTCGAGTTCCCTTCCTTGACAAAGAGGTTTTCGAGCTTGCCTCAACGCTTGCAACCGAGGAAAAGCTCTCTCATGGAACAACGAAGTATATCTTCCGTCACGCATTCCGTGATCTTGTAAACGAAGAAACCGTAATGCGCCCCAAGCTCGGCTACCCCGTACCCGTTCGTAAATGGCTGAGGTGCGAGCTCTACGATTGGGCAAAGGATATCATTGTCAACTCAGGTGCTGATGAATACATCGACAAAAAAGAAGCCCTCCGTATGCTCGACGCACACAGAGACGGCTCCGAGGACAACTATCGCAAGCTCTGGGTAATTTTGGTGTTCCTGCGCTGGTATTCATTATACACAAAATAACATAACCAAAAAAGGAGATGTAAAAAAAGGTTAGACCACATAAAACAATGAAAACATATGTAAAATAAGGATAAAATTTGTTATGCTTATTAAAAAAGCAAACGTTTTATAAGGTAAAAAATTGAAAAATCAATTTTTTTACATTAATTATATTGTT
>JAZNRH010000025.1:0-8521 GCA_045590615.1 Eubacteriales bacterium | reverse complement strand
AGCACCCATAAGCTGTTCCTTGGGATCTGTGGGGAAGTCCACACCGATTTTAGCTTTGTATTCAGCCTTGAACTGGTTTGCAAGTTCCTTAAGGTCTTCAGCTGTAAGATCAACGTCATATACAACGCCCTTTTCTTCCTTCATCTTGTCGATAAGCTCTTCAAAGTACTTCTTACCAACTTCCATAACTACGTCTGAGTACATCTGAATAAATCTTCTATAGCAGTCGTAAGCCCATCTTGCGTTGCCTGACTTCTTTGCCATTACTTCTACAACCTCTTCGTTAAGACCGAGGTTAAGAATTGTATCCATCATACCGGGCATTGATGCTCTTGCACCTGAACGAACCGATACGAGAAGGGGATTTTCCTTGTCGCCGAACTTCTTGCCTGTAACCTCTTCCATCTTTATGATGTACTCGTTAATTTCAGCCATAATTTCGGGGTTAATCTGCTTGCCGTCCTCATAGTACTGAGTACAAGCCTCTGTGGAAATTGTGAAGCCCTGAGGAACAGGGTTTCTATCCGGGAACTTTTCCTTAAAAATGTTTGTCATTTCGGCAAGGTTTGCACCCTTACCACCGAGAAGCTCACGCATAGATGCATTACCTTCGGTAAAAAGATAACAATACTTCTTCATTGTTTTTCCTCCATTTTTATATAAAAATTTTGTACAGCCAAACAGCTGTGTTATCTGTCAGCTATTAAGTATAACACATTATAACCAATATTTCCATACCTAATCGGTTCCGTTCACAAAAAATTAACAAATTCAGTTGTTCTGAAATGCGATTTTGAACAATTCCCGATTTCTTTCGTGGTAACCCATAACGTAATTATAGCCAAATAATGCCTCAAGACCCGTCGCTTGTCGGTATTCATAACGAGAAACGCTCTTTGGGGTGTTGGTGGTTTTGGCATTTTTGCCACGGCGATAGACTGCTTCCTCCTCCTCGGTAAAAAGGTGCTGTATTTTTTCAAGCGCCTTTACCTGCGAGGCTGCTGTCACATATTCGAGAGCCAGCCTGTTGGCATCGCCACTACCCGACAAAACGGTGTTAAACAGATGCTCTCTGACAAGCAGCTCCCACACAGAGTCGCCAAGATAGGCAAGCATCAGACTGTCTGCTGTTTTTGGGTCAAACATAAAAAACTCCTTATACGTTAAGCGGTAAAACTGTTTTCAATTTATCCAGATGCTTGTCCTGACTGATTTCTACGGCAGTCCATACACCGTTTTCTCGGATCAGCTCGGTTACCGAAGCGTTGGATACCCAGGCTACCTGTTTCATTTTGAGAACGTCGCCGTACAACGCTTGCGTCAGGGCTGCTCGGATAGGAGTTGCGTGAGTGGCTATAAGTACGGTTTTGCCTTCGTTTTCGTCGGCAATGCCGTTCAGAGCCGTCATAATTCTGTGGTAAAGCTGGGCAGTAGTCTCGCCCTCGGTACAGTGGGCGTTGCCGATGTCGGTCTGCCATCTGTCAAAATCCCGGGGGTATACCTTTCTTATATCACTGAATACCATTCCGTCCCACTTGCCTGCGTATATCTCACGAAGCTCACTCATGGGCACTGTTTCAAGTCCCAGCAGGTCGGCTGACGTTTTACCCGTGATAAAGGCTCTTTGCAGGTCGCTGGCATAAACCTTATCAACCTTATATTTTTCTGCTACGAACTTTGCCGTCTCTCTTGCCTGCTCAAGTCCTCTTTCGGAAAGCTTTGCGTCAAGATGCCCTGCAAAAATGTTATTTTTGTTTGCTTCGCTTTCGCCGTGTCTTATTAAAAGAAATCTTGTCATTCTATGCCTCTTAACTGTGCGTTGGGAATATATTTTCTCACCGTTTCCAACAATTTGTGCATATCCTCCGACGAGTGAGGATTAAGACTTTTGTCTATAACGCCGTCGGACAGCTTATAGCCTTGAAGGAAATACTTGTTTTCGCCCTCAAGCCATTGTCCTATCTTTTCCATTTCTGCTTGTGTATGAAGCTCTTTGACAACGGTGGTACGAAATTCGTGGTCAATGGTGCTGTTTCTCAGGATTTCCACGCTTTTAAGAACGGGAGAGATATCATAGTCCTTTATTCCGACGGTCTCGCCATAACGCTCGGGACAGTTTTTTATATCCATTGCAACATAGTCGATACAACCCGACAAAATCAGCTCGTTCAGTCTGATTGGGAAAGAACCGTTGGTGTCAATTTTAACAAGCAGCCCGAGTGCCTTGATTTTCCTGACGAAGGCAGTCACGTCCCACAAAAGAGGCTCGCCACCCGTTATGCAAACTCCGTCGATAAATCCGACGCGCCTTTCGAGCTGACTCAAGACCTCGTCCTCGCTGATTTCGGGAAAAGCCGAGGGGTTGAGCACCAAATCGGAATTGTGACAAAACGGGCATCGGAAATTGCAGCCACCCGTAAAAACGGTGGCTGCTGTCTTGCCCGGATAATCTAATAGAGTTAGCTTTTGAAAGCCTTGTATCTTCATAATTATCTGCCTTTATTTCATCAAATTAAATGCTGTGTCGCGCATAGCAAGAACCTTTTCTGCCGATACGTAGAACTCGCCGAAGCCATTGAGGGTATAATAGCTGTTAGTGGCTGTGTGCTCATAGAAATGGTACTCCAGCCTTTCGCCCTTTTCGGTAGTTATAACCAGCTTGAGCTGTTCCTTGCCATAATGGCTGTCGTCGGTGTACGAGGTTACGATAACGTAAAGAATGGACTTGTAGAGCTCTTTGAACTCATTGACGTCAACGGGAATATTATTACCCGTCACGGCAAGCTCGGCGCCCGTACCCGAGATTGAAAAGCTCAGCTTTTCTCCGTCGGCTTCAAATTCAACGCTTGCGATATCCTCGATGTCGAGCATATATATCTCTGCCGAAACCCAAAGAAGCATATCCCATTCAAGAAAGGCAAGCGAGGCTGCCGAAACTCTTGAAACTATCTTCTCCTTGAGCGAATAAACGATATAGTCGCCCGACTCCTCCTTCATAACGTAGACGTACTCGGTAAACTTGGGATAAGAGTACTTGAAGGAATAATCGGATACGTCATTGCCCTCGGCATCGAAGAAGCCGAGCTCAACGAGTAGCTCATCGGTGAGGTTCTCTCCGTAGTAAAGAGTCTCTGTGCCCGTCAAATCCTGAAGCATATTCAAAGCCTGCTCAAAGTTGGCAAGGCTGGTTGCGTAGTTATATGCAGGATAGGTAAGACGGTGAGTCGAATTATTGCCGTAGGTCATACTGCCCTTTGCCTGCTCGATGGTCAGGAACTTTTCACCCTTCTTGTTGAGAGTGAACTCTCTGAGAGTATAAATCTCGGTGTCCTCTACCTTATCAACAAGCTTTGCAGTTACGTAGGAAAGTCTCGGCTTGAGAATAGAGGTCTCTATTCCCGTATCGATTATATACACAGCCTCTCTTCCCTCAAGCATAGCGTAATATCCGTTTCCGTCGGGGGTCTTGTCGCCAACGAGAATTCTGTAGCTGTCCTTCTCGTCGTTGTAAACAACCTCAAACCAAATTGCCGGCTCTTCCTTGTTTATGCCATATTGCTCAAGGTTATCAAGCTCGGCGTTTTCGAGATATTCAACTGCAAGAATGTGCATTGCGTTTACTCTGAGCTGAGAGAGCATTGCCTGATTTACCTCGTAGCCCTCAAGCCCCTCTATTTTGTATGCGCCGCTGTTTTTGTGAATGAGGGAGTACTCGTCATAAAGATTATGAACGGTAATTCTGTTCATATCGGCGTTTTCGATTTCCTCAACCACATAGGGTCTGCCATACTTCATACTTTCACCGAAAGCGCCTCGTTCCTCGTCCTTTGTCACGGGTTCTCCGTCGTTTTTCGTGAGCAGGAAATACGCGACGCCCAGCAAAGCCAAAGCAACTAAAAGCGCTACGGCTGCAATTATCTGTTTTTTAAGCTTTGTCATTATAAATGTCTCCTCTTGAGGAATACTGCAAGCGAAGCTAAAAGCACGATTGCAGGGAGCGCCATAACGAGCGCCATAAGCCACTTCTGACTGGTTGCATTATCAATTGTGAGGGTGGTATCGTTGTAAACCTTGTAGCTCACGTTAAGTATCATTGTTTCGTCGGTCATCTCGGAAATCATATTCTTGATAAGCTCGTCGTTTCCATAGGTGTTCTGGTAGGTGCCGAGGAAAACGTCGCCCGTAAACCACGTTGAACCACCAACCACGAGATAGTTATACACCGTCTCTCCACGTTCGGCATCATAGTTGCTCCTGTAGCCTGCTGCAAGAAGAGGTATTATGCCCTCGGCATAATTCTCGGTGTCGCTGACGGGCACATAGGCAGTAGCGTAGCTGGTAAGGATTGCGCCAACGCCGTGACTTACGTCGGTCAGGGGCAGGAAGCTGAGAGGTGCAGTGTAGTATGAAACCGTCTTTTGAGGATTTTCCTCACCACTCAACGTTGCGTGGAAGGGGGTAAGCTGTTCGTTTTCGGTAGCATATCTTGAAATTACTGCGTACGTGTCGATAGAAGAGATCGAATTTCTGTTATCAACTACTGCAAGGTTATGCTCAATTTTAATTCCCCACGTAGCGCAAAACTCGTCAAGGTTGTTGAGCACGGGTGTCTCGGGGTCTACGAAGAGCATTGCATTGCCACCGTTTTCAAGGTACTTGGACAGCTTTGTGATTTCACTTGCTCCACCCGATTCGCTTTCAAGTCCCGTAAAGTCGGTGCGAGGGTCGTTGACGATAAGAAGCTCTGTGTTTTCGGGAAGCTCGTCCTGAGACAAGTCGAGAAGCACTACCTCGAAGCCCGAATCCTGAAGAAGCAGCTTGAACTGAGAAGGAACGGTCTCAAGGTGATTGGTTGTAAAGACAGCCTTGGGCATTGTTTCTCTGGTTACACGGATAATAGCCGAGGTAAAACGGTACTCACCGTTGAAGGCGTAATAATCGTAGCTGCCCTGATCGTTCTGGGTATAAACGAAGCACTCGGACATATCAAAAGCGACAAAGCGTCTTGCGCTTTCAACGATAACCGACGTTGCCTTGAGGTCGTAATCCTTGCGATACTTGGCAACCGTACCGGGATTTTTGAGCATATCGATATATTCGATTGAAATATTATCGTATTTTTCTTCGTATTCAAGAGCGAGAGTTTTGATGCTCTTTATGTACTCGTTGTTATCAAGCTCGTCAAGAGGCGTGAGGAAAATGAACTTAATTTCCTCGTCTCCCATATCCTCAAGAAGCGCCTCGGAGGCATCCGAGATTTCATAAAGCTGTTCTTGTGTGAGGTCAACGAAAAGATTAAACTTATCGGTAACGGCAGTTACAACGAGATTTATCACGAAAATAAAGGCAATAAAGACAACAGCAAGAACAACCGATGCCGAGCCGTATTTAATTGTCTTTTGAGTCAACTTAGGTTTATTCATATTGTTTCCTTTCTTATGCCCAACGTCTCTTTTCATAAACCCTGACAGTCAGGAATATGAAGATTGCCGAAATTGAGATATAATAAACTATTGAAGAAGCGTCAAAAATACCGTATCTGAAGTTGATGTATCTGTCAAGAATAGAAAACCACTTAACGATAACACGGATTACGGTATTGGGAATAGATGCAGAGAACATACCAATGAGCAGAGTCGCAAGAATAACTGCAATAGAGCCGATTGCCGCGATAAACTGACTTTCGGTAAGAGAGGAGATAAAAATACCAATCGCAATCAGCGAAGCTGCCACGCAGGAAACTCCGATGAAGTTGGAAACAATCTCGGCTGAATTTATTTTTCCGTAAAAAGAAACGGGAATAAAATTAACAAGCGAAATAAGGAAGGTCAGCTCAAAGAGAGTGAGCGCTGCAAAGAACTTTGCCGTAACGATATTGGCAAGAGTGACGGGTGAGGTCAGCAAAATCTGTTCGGTCTTGGTCCTTCTCTCCTCGCTGAGAAGCTTCATTGTAAGAATAGGAATAAGAATAATGAAAAAGAATATCATTATAAAGAAGTAATTGGCAAACGAGGTGTTTGCCGAAAAGAAGGTAGAAAACCAGACAATTGCGCCCGACAGAGCGAGAAATACAGCCATAAAAATATAGCCTGTAGTAGATGTAAAATAAGCTGAAAGCTCTCTTTTATATATAGCAAACATTAGTTTATCTCCTTTCCGACAGTAAGGCTCGTGAAAATATCCTCAAGGGTGAGGCTGACGTTTTCAAGTCCCATAAGCGCAATTCCCTTATCGGCAAGAAGGTTAAACAGCCCATGCCTTACGTCGATTGTGGGAGTCGATTCGAAAATGACTTCGGAAATACCATCCTCAAGCGATTCAGCAGGAGTAACCGACACAACGCCGTCAACGCTCGAAACAAGCTTGATTGCAACAGCAACGTCACGGCAGGCAAGCTTTGCTCTGTACTTAGCAACGCCGGCAGTATTGGAAAGAAGCTGAGAGGTCGGAGAATCGGCAACGATTTTACCCTTATTGATAATAACAATTCTGTCGCATACAGCCTGAACCTCCGACAAAATATGAGTCGAAAGAATAACCGTGTGCTTCTTGCCAAGGTTCTTTATCAGGGTTCTGATTTCTATAATCTGATTAGGGTCGAGACCTACTGTGGGCTCGTCAAAAATCAGCACCTTGGGGTCGCCGACGAGCGCCTGAGCAATGCCGACTCTCTGTCTGTAGCCCTTGGAAAGATTTTTTATAACACGGTTCATAACGTCACGTATACCCGTCATTTCACAAATCTCATTCAGATGCTCGCGCTTTGGCTGAACAGCGCCCTTGAGCTCGTAAACGAAGCTGAGGTACTCCTTGACAGTCATATCCTGATAAAGTGGTGGCTGTTCGGGAAGGAAGCCGATATTACGCTTCGCCTTCTGAGGCTCTTCAAATATATCAGCGCCATTGATAACTGCGCTGCCTGAGGTCGCCGAAAGGTAACCTGTAAGAATATTCATCGTAGTGCTTTTGCCTGCTCCGTTAGGACCGAGAAAGCCCATAATTTCACCGTCTTCAACGGTAAAGCTGAGATTGTCAACGGCAAGCTTGTCGCCAAAAGCCTTAGTCAGAGACTTTATTTCAATCATTTTTATCCTCCTGTGCATTCATATTCCTTGATATTTTAGCATAAAATTATAGATAAAGTTTGTACAAATACGAATATATACAAATATATTATACAATTAATTCAGGATTTTCGCAATATATTTGACAAAATTAAATTTATGGAGTATAATATATGTGACCGAATTGGACGGTTGCGTAGCCATGCCGAGAGGCAGTCTATGAGGAAAGTCCGGGCTCCATAAGGCAAGGATAGCAGATAACGTCTGCCGAAGGCGACTTTAGGGACAGTGCAACAGAAATAAACCGCCGACGTAGTCGGTAAGGATGGAAAGGCGAGGTAAGAGCTCACCGGTGTGACGGAGACGCCACAGCCATGTAAACCCTATCCGGAGCAACACCCCAGAGGCGAAGCGCAAGCTTCATATTAGCCTGATAAGACCTTGGAGGTGGCATGAGGCGTCGGGCGACCGACGTTCGAGATAGATGACCGTACAAAAGGGGCAACCCTTTGGACAAAACCCGGCTTACAGATTCGGTCCACAACTAATAAAAAGGAGAAAAATAAAATGTCTGTAAACGAAAAAGATGCAACAATGACGTTTCTCGTTCAGGACCTGAAAGACCGAGAAATGTACGATACCCTTCAGACAATATACGAAGCACTCAAGGCGAAGGGCTACGATCCTGTAAATCAGCTCGTGGGTTATTTCATTTCGCAGGACCCAACCTACATCACCAACCACAACAATGCGCGCGCACTTATCTGTAAGCTCGATCGCGATGAAGTACTCGGCGCAATGATAAGAAAATATCTTAATATCAAAAACTGAGTTTTCGGAGGAGAATTATGTCAAATACAATACTTGAGGGCTTTTCTGTGTATAAGGGAAAGCCACTTGTGAGAAAAGAGAACACCATCTGCTACGGCGACCCCAACGATAAAGCAATCCTTGTCCTGACAATCCTCACGTATAAAGAGGTACACGGCGAACAAGTGCCAAACGACATACTCATTCAGGTACAGAGCACCGATAAGAATCTGCCAATCGTAGAGCGCTCACTCAAGCAGGGAATGAAAAAAGGACTTTTCGAGGCGCTGGATTACGGTGCTTCCTGGCTCCAGAACGCAATTTCTTAACGGTTTTCAAATTTATGACAATTACAAAAAGGTTGAACGGAAGGTTCAACCTTTTTTGTTTTAGTAGCATATAACTATAATTAAATAAATTATGCTTTTCGGGAGTCGGGAGGGTGCTTTTTGCTAAAAAGCATCCTTTGATTTTATGAGGGCTCGCCTTTTTTATAAGCCTAACAAATTTTAGTAATATATAATTAAAATCAAACAAATTATGCTTTTCGGGAGTCCAGAGGGTGCTTTTTGCTAAAAAGCACCCTTTGGTTTACATCCCCTTTAGTGCCACAAATAACTAATAGCTACTGCCGAGGCAGTAGCTAT
>JAZNRH010000024.1:0-2809 GCA_045590615.1 Eubacteriales bacterium | reverse complement strand
ACTCTGAGGTAATTCTGGTGGATATCAGATATGTCTATTCACAGTATGTAGGTGCATTTGTAAGCGAAGAAGACTTCACCAACGCTGATGTTCTTTTCCTTTACAGTGCAATGATTCTCAACGATTCATTTACACTCAAATAACAAAAGTTGCGAGCCACCACCGGCAAATCTCGCCTATCCCTACCTTTTCAAAATTAAAACAAGGGAAAACGGCGAGGTTGATTCAAAGCAATTTCCTATATGACAAGAAAGAGCTGTAAAAAACAAATTAGTTTTTTTACAGCTCCACCATATTAACTATTACTTATTACTTGTTTTTTCTACAATTTTCTTGGTAATAACCAGCTCTTTGACATTTTTGTCAGACGGGAGCTTGTACATATACTCTCGCATTATGGAATCCATAATAGAACGAAGACCACGAGCGCCTGTATTATTCTGAGAAGCACGCTTGGCAATTTCTTCGATAGCGTCTTTTCTAAAGGTAAGCTTTATTCCATCCATCTCAAAAAGCTTTTTGTATTGCTTGACAAGACTGTTTTTAGGCTCTGTAAGAATTTTTGCAAGAGCCGTCTCATCGAGAGGGGTGAGCGAAACTATCATTGGTATTCTGCCGACAAGCTCGGGGATGAGTCCGTATTTGACGAGGTCGTGAGGCTCGAGCTTTTGGAGAATGTCGTTTTTCTTTTTATCAGACTTTGTCTGAACGTTTCCTGAGAAGCCAATGGTCTGCTTACCCGAACGGGTCTCTATTATCTCGGCTATGCCGTCAAACGCTCCTCCACATATAAAGAGGATATTTGAAGTATCAATTTGTATAAATTCCTGATTGGGATGCTTTCTGCCTCCCTGAGGGGGAACGTTAGAAACTGTGCCTTCAAGGATCTTGAGAAGGGCTTGCTGAACACCCTCTCCCGAAACGTCACGGGTTATGGAACGGTTCTCGCTGCGACGGGAAATCTTATCAATTTCGTCGATATAGATTATGCCCTTTTCGGCACGCCCAATATCAAAATCGGCTGCCTGTATAAGCCTTAAAAGAATATTTTCAACGTCTTCACCGACATAACCTGCCTCGGTAAGAGTGGTAGCATCTGCAATAGCAAAAGGTACCTTGAGGGTCTTTGCAAGCGTTTGAGCAAGGTAGGTTTTTCCGACACCCGTCGAGCCTAATAAAAGAACGTTGCTCTTTTGAATTTCAACACCGTCGTCGGTGTCCTTTTGAAGTATTCGCTTGTAATGGTTATATACGGCAACCGAAAGTGTGATTTTCGCCTCGTCCTGTCCGATTACGTATTGGTCAAGAGTTTTCTTGATTTCCTCAGGCTTGGGAAGAGTTGCGAGGCTGAGCGTGTCATCGGCAATCTCGGACTGCTCTGACTCTGCAAAAATCATATTGCAGAACTCGGAGCAGCTGCGACAAATTTTCACTCCGTCAGGCCCTTGCACCAAGGGACCTACTACCTCCTCGGAATTTTTGCAAAAGGAACAGATGTTTTTATTCTTATTTTCTGACATAATAACCTCAATTAATTTCTTCACAATAACCCGTCTGTCAAAAGACCGACGGGTTATTAATTAGTTATATTCTCTTATCGAGCACCTTGTCTATAAGACCGTACTCGGCAGCCTGAACGCTTGTCATAAAGTTGTCGCGCTCGGTGTCACGCTCGATTGTTTCAAGCGACTGACCCGTAACCTCAGACAAGATTGAATTCATCTTACTTCTGATACGAAGAATGTGGTCGGCGTGAATCTTAATATCACTTGCCTGTCCCTGCATTCCACCAAGTGGCTGATGAATCATTATCTCACTTGAAGGAAGCGCAAAACGCTTGCCCTTAGTTCCTGCTGCAAGAAGGAATGCACCCATACTCGCTGCCATACCAATGCAGATTGTGGATACGTCGCACTTGATGAAATTCATAGTGTCGTATATCGCCATACCTGCGCTGATTGAACCACCGGGAGAATTGATATAAAGACTGATGTCCTTATCGGCGTCCTGAGCCTCAAGATACAAGAGCTGTGCAACGACGAGCGTTGCCGTAGCATCGTTTACCTCATCGGCAAGAAATATAATTCTATCGTTGAGAAGTCTTGAGTAAATATCAAAAGAGCGCTCTCCTCTGTTTGTTTGTTCTACGACCATTGGTACAAGTGGCATATAAATCCTCCTTAGGAATAATTATTCAGCCTTATCCTCTGCCTTCTTTGCAGTTGTCTTCTTTGCTGTAGTTGTTGTCTTCTTTGCTGTAGTAGTTGTTGTCTTCTTGGCAGGAGCCTTCTTTGCAGGAGCTTCCTTTTCCTCTGCCTTGTCCTCTGCCTTCTTTGTGGTTGTCTTCTTTGCTGTGGTTGTTGCTGCCTTCTTGGCAGGAGCCTTCTTTGCAGGAGCTTCCTTGTCCTCTGCCTTGTCGGTAATCTTTGCGTTCTCCTTAACAAGAGCAATTGCCTTGTTTACTGCAATATCTCTGGATACCATATCGGGAGTAATCGCTGTCTTAATCTTTTCAACCTCAACCTTATATGCATCAGCAAGCTTTGCATATTCATCGCTGATTTCTTCCTCGGTAGCGCTGAGATTTTCAAGCTCAACAATCTTTTCAAGAGCGAGCTGAAGCTTAACCTGACTTTCAGCCTGAGGTCTGAACTGCTCCTTGAAATTCTCGATTGTCATACCTGTATACTTCATGTACATATCCATTGAGATACCCTGTGACTGCATTCTGTATGAATAGTCGTTGATCATATTCTCAACTTCATTTTCGAACATACATTCGGGAATATCTGCCTCAATAGCATCAACA
>JAZNRH010000023.1:0-23731 GCA_045590615.1 Eubacteriales bacterium | reverse complement strand
GAACGACATGGCTACGATCCGACTTCGAAATTATTGAAGAAATCGGTGGTGGCGTTCCCAATGGTAAGAAGTTCAAGGCTGCTCAGACCGGTGGTCCTTCGGGTGGATGTATTCCTGCAACTCTTATTGATACAGAAGTTGATTATGACAACCTCGTAGCAATGGGTTGTATGATGGGATCGGGTGGTCTTATCGTTATGGACGAGGACACTTGTATGGTTGATATGGCTAAATTCTTCCTTGAATTTACCGTTGATGAATCTTGTGGTAAGTGTACTCCTTGCCGTGTAGGTACAAAGAGACTTCTTGAAATGCTCGAAAAGATTACTTCGGGTAATGGTACTCTCGAAGATATTGATAAGCTTGAAGAGCTTTGTAACTATATCAAGGCTAATTCACTTTGTGGTCTTGGTCAGACAGCACCTAACCCCGTACTTTCAACTCTTAAGTTCTTCAGAGATGAGTACGTAGCTCACGTTGTTGATAAGAAGTGTCCTGCAGGTGTATGTAAGAGTCTTCTTACGTTCTATATCGAGCCCGATAAGTGTAAGGGTTGTACTAAGTGTATGCGTAACTGTCCTGTTAATGCAATTACAGGTAGCGTAAAGGTTCCTCACGTTATTGATACTGCTAAGTGTATCAAGTGTGGCGCTTGTATCGATAACTGTGCATTTAAGGCTATTATTAAGAAGTAAGAAAGGAGTGCGCTGAAAATGGAAATGGTAAATTTGAAGATTAATGGCATTGCTGTCAGCGTGCCCAAGGGTTCTACAATTCTTGAAGCTGCACGTGTTGCCGGTGTAGAAATCCCTACTCTTTGTTTTATGAAGGATAAAAATGAAATTGGTGCTTGTCGTATATGTGTTGTAGAGGCAACAGGTGCTCGTGGTCTTGTAACTGCGTGTGTATATCCCGTTGCTGAAGGTATGGAGGTACAGACAAATACGGAAAAGGTACAGCAGGCTCGTAAGACTACTCTTGAGCTTCTCCTTTCTACTCACGACAAGAAGTGTCTTTCTTGTAAGCGTTCAACCAACTGCGAGCTTCAGAAGCTTTGCAGAGAGTATGGCGTAGACGAGGATGCTTTCTCAGGCTACAAGCGTGAGTATGAGCTTGATACTTCGTCACCACATCTCGTTCGTGATAATAACAAGTGTATTCTTTGTCGCCGTTGTGTTGCAGTTTGTGAGGAACAGTACGTTTCAATCATCGGTGCAAACGACAGAGGTATTGACACAAATATTGGTAATCCTTTCAACGTTAAGCTCAGTGCAACGTCTTGTATTTCTTGTGGACAGTGTACTGCTGTATGTCCTACAGGTGCTCTTACCGAAAAGGATGATACAGATAAGGTTTGGGCTGCTCTTGCTGACCCAACAAAGCACGTTGTTGTTCAGACTGCTCCTTCTGTAAGAGCTACTCTTGGCGAGTGCTTCGGTATGCCGATTGGCACTAATGTAGAAGGTAAGATGGTTGCTGCACTCAGAAGACTTGGCTTTGATAAGGTGTTTGATACAAACTTTGCTGCAGACCTTACCATCGTAGAAGAAGCAACAGAACTTATTGACAGAGTTAAGAACGGTGGAGTACTTCCTATGATTACTTCATGTTCTCCCGGATGGATAAAGTTCGCTGAGTACTATTATCCCGAATATCTTGCTCATCTTTCAAGCTGTAAATCTCCTCAACAGATGGGTGGCGCTGTAATAAAGACATATTATGCAGAAAAAATGGGTATTGACCCCAAAGACATCGTTTCTGTTTCGGTTATGCCTTGTACAGCTAAGAAGTTTGAGATTGGCAGAGAGGATCAGAGTGCTGCAGGTGTTCCTGACGTTGATATCGCCATCACAACAAGAGAGCTTGGTAGAATGATTGAGAGAGCAGGTCTCAAGTTTACTGCTCTTCCTGATGAAGAGTTCGATTCACCTCTTGGTGAGGATACCGGTGCTGCAGTTATCTTTGGTGCAACAGGTGGCGTTATGGAAGCTGCTTTGCGTACTGCTAACGACTGGCTTACAGGTAAGGATAACACAGACATTGAGTTTACTGCCGTTCGTGGTACAGACGGACTTAAGCAGGCATCTCTTAACATCGCAGGTCTTGATATCAAGGTAGCAGTAGCAAGTGGTGCTGCAGCTGCTAAGGTTGTTATGGAGAGAATTAAGAGTGGTAAGGCAGATTGGACCTTCGTTGAAATCATGGGTTGTCCCGGTGGATGCGTAAATGGTGGTGGTCAGCCTATCCAGCCTCAGTCTGTTCGTGATACCGTTGACCTTAAAGCTGTTCGTGCTAAGGCTCTTTACGATCAGGATGCTTCAATGGCTATCAGAAAGTCACATGAGTCTCCCGTTGTTAAGAAGCTTTATTCGGAATATTATGACGGTTTTGGTGGACATAAGGCTCATCACGACCTTCATACAACCTACGTTCCAAGAAAGAAAATGTAATTTATAGTAGCTGAATTTACAGAGACGTAAAAAACTTGTTTTTTTACGTCTCCTTTCTTATTTATGTATTGACTTTTTTCTCTAAAAAGTGTAAAATTATATAAATAACTATTATGGAGTATTATTGCATTGAAAGAAGAGTTTTCACGCACGGCGATGCTTTTGGGCAAGAAAAAAATTGATATATTACAAAGCTCTCGCGTTATTGTTTTCGGAACGGGTGGTGTAGGTTCATATGCCGTTGAAGCGTTGGCGCGCTGTGGTTTGAAAAGACTTGATATCGTTGACTGTGACGTCGTTTCCACGACTAATATTAACAGGCAGTTGATTGCCCTTCATTCGACTGTTGGTAGAAAAAAAATTGACGTTGTGAGAGAGCGAATTTTAGATATTTCACCCGATACTGAGGTTGATGCTTATGATTTCTTTTACGATGCTGATACAATGCATAAAATTGATTTTAGCAAATATGACTACGTAGTTGATGCTATTGATTCGATGAATTCAAAGCTATTGTTGATTAAGCAAGCCAAGGAAAATAACGTACCTATCATTTCTGCTCTTAGTGCAGGTAATAAGCTTGACATAACAAAATTCAAGGTTGCTGATATTTACGAAACATCTGTGTGTCCAATTGCTAAGGTATTGAGAAAGAAGCTAAAGGAAGAAAGAATCGACAGCTTGAAGGTTGTTTTTTCTACCGAGCAGCCCATTGAAGCAGATAATTCCTTTTTAGCAGATGAAGGCAAAAGGACGGTCGGTAGTATTTCCTTCGTTCCTTCTGCTGTAGGTTTACTTCTTGCTTCAGAGGTAATTAAAGATTTAACTTATATGGGGTTAAAATGAATTATTTAGAGAAGAATAAAGAGTATATTTCTCTTGCAAAAGAGAAAATTAATTCTGTGTATCCACGACCACCTCGCTTTTATATAGAAACGGCAGGCTGTCAGCAAAATGAAGCAGATAGTGAAAAGCTGATGGGTATGGCTCTTGACTTAGGGTTCGTATTAACAAGCACGAAAGAGACTGCTGATTTAATCTTGATTAACACCTGTGCAGTTCGTGAGCACGCTGAATTGAAAATGCTTTCGTATGCAGGTCACCTGAAGCATCTGAAGGAAGCTAATCCCGAGCTGCTTGTCGGTATGTGTGGCTGTATGGTTCAGCAGGAGCATAGAAAGGAAGATATCAAGCACAAGTATCCGTACGTTGATTTCGTTTTTGGAACGAATATGATTTTTGATTTTCCAAGGCTTTTATATCGTGTTTTGACGGAGAAGAAAAGACACTTTTTTATCGAGTCTTACGAGGAAAATCACGGTGAAATGGTTGAATGTGTTCCTACTCATCGTACAAGTACAAAGACGGCGTGGGTTTCGATTATGTACGGCTGTAATAACTTTTGTACATATTGCGTTGTGCCTTACGTGAGGGGAAGGGAAAGAAGCAGAGAGATGCCGGCGATTGTATCTGAGGTAAAGGAGCTTATCGCTTCCGGCTGTCTTGATATTACTCTGCTTGGACAAAACGTTAATTCATACGGTAAGGACCTTGATTCAAAACCTACTTTTTTGGATTTGCTAAAGGAACTTGATGATATTGATGGTGATTTCACACTCAGATTTATGACGTCTCACCCTAAAGACGCTACAAAGGAATTGTTTGATTTTATTTCATCAAGTAAGCATATGGCACCACATTTTCATTTGCCGATGCAATCCGGTTCAAACAGAATATTAAAAGAGATGAACAGGCATTATACAAGAGATGAATATCTCGAGCTGTGCAGATATTCGAAAGCAAATTATCCAAATATTTCGTTGACAACCGATATAATTGTTGGTTTCCCCGGTGAAACGGAAAAGGATTTTCTTGATACGCTCTCTGCTCTTCAAGAGGTCAGATTTGATATGGTCTATTCCTTTAATTATTCTGTGAGGAAGGGAACGAAAGCAGCGCAAATGGCCGACCAGATAGATGAAGAGACCAAGAAGAACAGAATGACACGTTTGCTTGAGCTTCAACAGAGGATAGCCACAGAGAATAACGCAAGGCTTGTTGGTATGACCTTGAAGGTGATTATTGAGGGAGATAGTAAATCAGACCCTGATGTATGGGCTGCGAGAACTGACCAAGGAAAGCTCGTTCATTTCCCTAAGACTTCACTTGATTTGAAGTCCGGTCAATGCGTTGAAGTAGAAGTAGAACGTGCAGAAGCATATACAATTTACGGAAAAATTAAATGAAAAGAGGAAAATAAAATGGATTACACAGAATTGGCAAAGACTCTTGGAGAAGAGCTCACAAAAACAGAACAATATAAAAAGTATATTAAAGCGAAGGCTGAGTATGAAGCTGACACAGAGCTTGAACAATTGATAGAAGCTTATAATATGGAAAAGCTCAGAGTTGATATTATAAACGCTCAGGGCGAGGAAGAGGATAAAAAAGAAACATCTACCGATAGACTTAATCAATTATATCAGCAGATAATGGCGCGTCCTGCGATGTTGAATTTCGGTGAAGCTCATGAAAATCTCGGAAAGCTTATGGACGATGTAAATTCTATTATACTTCAAGCAATGAATGGCGAAGAGGGTTGTACTCCCGATAAATGTGCAAGCTGTGGTATGTGCAATCACTAATTTTAGATTAAAGAATAGGTTGGTGTAAATTAATGACTCCAATGATGGAACAGTATTTTGAAATAAAAAATCAATACAAGGATTTCATCTTAATGTATCGTCTTGGCGATTTTTATGAAATGTTTTTTGACGATGCCTTGAAGGCGTCAAAGGCTCTTGAAATTACCTTGACCGGACGCGACTGTGGTGAAGAGGAAAGAGCACCTATGTGTGGAATTCCTTTCCATAGTTGTGACCCGTATATAAAAAAGCTCGTCGAAAAAGGATATAAGGTTGCTATTTGTGAGCAGACCGAGGACCCGAGTCAAGCAAAAGGAATAGTTAAGCGCGAAGTTGTCAGGATTATCACTCCTGGTACTTTGACCGATGGAGCTATGATAGAAGGAAGTCAAAGTAATTATTTGTCTACCCTTGTTTTTGGCAATTCAAATACTGCTATAGCTTTTTGCGATATATCCACTGGTGTTATTAACGCTACTTATTTTACCAATCTTTCCGTTCAGGAATTAAATTCCAAGATTATAAATGAAATAGCTGTTTTCAGTCCATCAGAGCTTTTAGTCCCAGGGATTCCCAAAGAAAATACACAAGTCTTAGACTACGTAAATTCGTCGGGAAGATGTCTTGTAAACACAACCGAGAAGGATTTATTCGACTCTCTTGACGTTTCTTTGATAATTTCAAAAGCTCCGTCGTGTGTCGGTAGTTTGAAAACACATGACAACCCTGTTCTTAATTCTGCAATTGCTTTTTTGATTGCTTATTTGTCTGATACTCAGAAAAAGCCCTTTGACCAGATAAAAGAGCTCAGAATTTATGATGAAAATAGCTTTATGTCAATAGATGCATCAAGCAGAAGAAGTCTTGAGATAACCGAAAAAATGAGAGACCGTGATAAGAAGGGCTCTTTACTTGGCGTTCTTGACAAAACAAAGAGTGCTGTAGGTGCAAGACTTTTGAAAAATTGGCTTGAAAAGCCACTACTTAATTGCTCTCAGATTAAAATCAGGCAGGATGCAATAAAAGATTTTATATCTGACCCGATAATGAGAGACAGCATACGCGAGAAAATCAATGAGACTCAAGACCTCGAGCGTTTGCTTACTAAGCTTTTATATTCAAATCCAAATGCCAAGGACCTGAAGGCAATAGAAAACACGTTGTCCTGTGTTCTTGAGCTTGGTGTTTTGCTGAGGACACATAATTCATCATTGTTAATTGATATTAAGGATAAGTGCCTTTCGAAGTGTTCCGGTGAGCTGTCCGAATTGATTAACCAAATCAATAGGGCTATAGCCGACCAGCCACCTTTTTCTGTCAGAGACGGTGGAATGATAAAGTCGGGATATAACGAGGACGTAGATGAGCTTCGTGCAATTATTGAGGACAGTGGTGCATATATCAGTGCTATCGAAAACAACGAACGAGCCGAGACCGGTATCAAAACGTTAAAAATTGGTTACAACAAGGTATTTGGTTATTATATTGAAATATCCAAGTCCTTTACCGATATGGTTCCTGATAGATACATAAGAAAGCAGACACTCGTAAACGGTGAAAGATATATTACGAGTGAGCTTAAAGATATAGAATCAAGAATTCTTGGCGCAAGGGATAAGATTACGGGTCTTGAATACAATCTGTTCATGGAGATTGTGGCTCTTGTTTCGAGACACGATGATTTAATAAGAGAGTGTTCACAGATAATAGCAACGCTTGACGTTATAGCTTCTCTCGCAGACGTAGCTGTTGAAAACAATTACGTGTGTCCTGAGGTAGATAACTCTGACGTTCTTGAGCTTGTCAACTCAAAACATCCCGTTGTAGAGAAATATATTGACAGCTTTTTCGTACCAAACGATGCGCATTTTGATTCTAAAAACAATAGAGTGGCGATTATTACAGGTCCGAATATGGCGGGTAAATCCACATATATGAGACAGGTTGCATTGACTGTAATTATGGCGCAGGCAGGAAGCTTTGTACCTGCAAAGTCAGCTCATATAGGTATAGTTGACAGGATTTTCACGAGGGTGGGGGCGAGTGATGATTTGGCTTCAGGTCAGTCGACCTTTATGCTCGAAATGACCGAGGTTGCATACATTCTTGATAATGCTACGCCAAAGAGTCTTATTCTTTATGATGAAATAGGTCGTGGCACAAGTACCTTTGACGGTATGAGTATTGCAAAGGCAGTATTAGAGTATACCGTTAAAAAGATAGGTGCAAAGACTATGTTCGCTACCCATTATCATGAGCTTTCCGAAATGGAAAATATGCTCGAGGGCGTTCGCAATTATAGCATTGCTGCAAAGAAAAAGAACGATACGGTAGTATTTTTGCGTAAAATAGTGCAAGGCTCTGCTGATGACAGCTACGGAATAGAGGTTGCTCAGCTTGCCGGAGTTAATCCCGAGGTTATAAAAAGGGCTAAGGCTAATCTGAAGATGATAGAAAAGAACAAGGTCAACATAAGTGTTCCTGCGCCCGAGGACGACATTGAGGAAATGAGTAATATATCCTTTGACGATATCGCAGAGGACGAGATTGTTGAAAAGCTCAAGAGCATTGATATAAACGCTTTGACTCCATACGAGTCAATGTCATTGCTCTATGAATTAATTAAAATTGCCAATAATAAGTAAGAGGTAAAAATGTCTGTAATCAATATTTTAGACCAACAAACTGCCAATTTAATTGCGGCAGGCGAGGTGGTTGACAGACCTGCTGCAGTTGCAAAAGAGTTACTTGAAAATGCTATTGATGCAGGTGGAACTAAGATTACAATTGAAATAAAAAACGGTGGTTCTACTCTTATCAGAGTTACTGATAATGGTAAGGGAATGTCTCCCGATGACGTTAAAAATTGCGTTTTGCGCCATGCTACGAGTAAAATCAAATCTCCCGAGGACCTTGAGGGTATTTCTACACTTGGATTCAGGGGAGAGGCTTTGGCAGCAATTTCGGCTGTCTCCCGATTTCAGGTGATTTCCAAAGAGACTTCTGCAGATTTTGGTGTATGTATGAGTATGGAGGGAGAAAACACGCTCTCTTTTGATGAGACGGGTTGCCCTGACGGTACGACGATTACTGTGCGTGATATTTTCTTCAACGTTCCTGCACGACGCAAATTTTTGAAAAAAGATGCAACCGAAACGGCTTATATTACACAGTACGTTGAGAGAATTGCAATTTCTCATCCCGAGATTGCTATGAAATTTATTGCTGACGGACGAGTTAAATTTTCTACGTCGGGTAACGGCATATCACGAGATGCGATATATTCTGTCTTTGGCAGGGAATTCGTTGATTCCTTAATGCCGATTAATAGAGATACGGAAAAGCTGTCAATTAATGGATTTATTTCATTGCCCGAACAGACGAGAATAAATAGAAATCATCAGATAATTTTCGTAAATAATAGACTTGTTCGTTCAAGGATTGTTTCTTATGCAGTTGAAGATGCCTATAAAAGCTATATTATGACCGACAGATATCCTGCCTTTGTAATTTTTATAAACATTAATCCGTATTTAGTGGATATTAACGTTCATCCGACAAAGCTTGAGGTTCGTTTTGTAGACGATATGTCGGTAAGAGAAGCTGTTTATTTTGCTGTTAAAAATGAGCTTGAAAATAAATTAAATCCGATTAAAGAGGATTTTAAGACTGTACAGGATAATTTTGAAAAGCAACAGCTCAAGAATGCTTTTGTGCCGATTGACAATAAAGATCGTCCGATACAAGAGGAAATACAAGAAATAAAAACTGTCGTTACACCTATGAGTTTTAATCATAGCGAAAAGCCACAGTTTTCTTTTGGTGAGCTCACTCCTGTTACTCAAGCTCCGTTGGCCGATGTCAGATTTAGTGACAGTGAAAGTGCCAACACATCAAGAGAAGAAGCCATTTCTTTTAAGGGGAAAGCCGAGCCTGACGAAGAGACGGTAGTTTCCAAAGAAAAAACCGTTTCGGTAAACAAATATGTTAAGTATTGTGGTGTTGTTTTTGATACGTATATCATTGCTGAATTTGATGGCAGTATGTATATAATCGATAAGCACGCCGCTCACGAAAGAATACTCTACGAATCGCTAAAAACTAAAAAAAGCACGTCGGGAGTACAATCAATAATTGATACGAGAGTGCTTCATTTATCTCGTCCTGAGTTTGAATGTGCAGTTGACAATTTAGAAGAAATCAATGCTTGTGGATTTGACGTTGAGGTTTTTGGCGATACCTCTCTTGCGTTAAGAGGTGTGCCAACGGAGTTTTCTGAGCTTGACGTTTCAGAAAACGAAAAAATTCTTTCCGATATGATTACGGATTTGTTTAACGGAAAGAGCGCAAGGCTTACTAAAGAGGAGATTTTTGACAAAACTCTTTATACTGTCGCTTGTAAAGCGGCAACAAAAGCAGGTTACAAGGATGACGAAGCGTCATACGTATGGCTGATAAATAAATTGTTTGAAATGGAAAACGTTTTCTGCTGTCCTCACGGCAGACCGATTATCGTGAAATATACCAAGTCACAGGTTGAAAAAATGTTTTTCAGAACTTAAGGAGATTTATGTTTGAGCTTATAAAAAAAGAAGGAAGAGCAAGAAGGGGAAGATTACACACAGTTCACGGTGTCATTGAAACCCCCGTATTTATGAACGTAGGCACCTGCGCTGCAATTAAGGGTGGAGTGTCCACAATGGATCTCAGAGAGCTTAAATGTCAGGTTGAACTGTCTAATACCTATCATTTGCATCTTAGACCGGGCGATGATGTCATTTATGATATGGGTGGTATACACAAGTTCTTTAATTGGGATAAGCCTGTGCTTACCGATAGTGGTGGATTTCAGGTCTTTTCACTTTCAAAGCTCAGAAATATAACCGAAGAAGGCGTAACCTTTGCAAGCCATATCGATGGTCATAGGATTTTTATGGGTCCTGAAGAAAGTATGCAAATTCAATCAAATATCGCTTCAACTATTGCTATGGCGTTTGATGAATGCGTTGAAAACCCGGCAGAGTATTCGTACATTAAAGATTCGTGTGAAAGAACTTACAGATGGCTACTTAGATGTCGTGAAGAAATGAACAGACTCAATTCACTTGACAGAACAATTAACAAAGAGCAGATGCTTTTTGGTATAAATCAAGGTGGAACTTATGCAGACCTCAGAATTGAGCATATGAAAAAAATACGTGAGCTCGATTTGAACGGATATGCGATTGGTGGTCTTGCTGTAGGCGAGCCGACCGAAGAAATGTATAGAATTATAGATGAGGTTGAGCCTTATATGCCCGAAGATAAGCCAAGGTATCTTATGGGTGTTGGCACTTGCTCGAATATAATAGAAGGCGTTGCAAGGGGAGTAGATTTCTTTGATTGTGTAATGCCGAGCAGAAATGCCCGACATGGCAATATTTGTACGTGGGATGGAGTTATCAATCTGATGAACAAGAAATATGAGAGAGACGATTCTCCTATTGACCCTAAGTGCGATTGTCCTGTTTGCCGAAGCTATTCACGTTCTTATATTAGACATTTGCTTAAGGCTAAGGAAATGCTTGGTTATCGACTTGCTGTTACACATAATATTTATTTTTATAATAACCTTATGGAAACAATCAGAATGCATCTTGATAACGGCACTTTTAATTCCTTCCGAAATGAGTATTCCGATAAAATTTCAAAAAGAATATAATTGTTAATTTATTATTAAGTATTGGAAATATTTTAGTAAAGGTATTTAATTTTCACAAAAAGTGTGATATAATACACCTATTAAATAAAAGGAGATTTAACTATGAAAAGAATAGCTTTAATTTTACTTTCACTCATTTTGGCTCTTTCACTTGTAGCTTGTAGCAAAGATGAGCCACAAAATGAAACCAAAGACGACTGGAAAGAGTCTGATGATCCAACTCTTAGCATTACAGAATGCTTCGAGGTTCCATATCAGTTCGACTTAACTCCTTATATCGACATTCAAAGAGAAGATTACGTTGGCGTTCAGATTGAAAAGGTTGAAGCAAATGTGACTGACGATGACGTAAATAACGCTATCTTTGAGGACCTCGAAGAGTATTCAACTTTAGTTGATGTTACAGAAGGCGGCGCTCAGATGGGTGACACCTTGAATATCGATTTTTGTGGTTCAGTTGACGGCATTGAGTTTGATGGTGGTACAGCAACAGATTATCAGCTTGTTCTCGGTCAGGCCGGTTTTATTGATGGTTTTGAGGACGCTCTTGTTGGACATTCAACAGGAGAAGAATTCGTTATTGACGTAGTATTCCCTGAGAACTATGGTAAAGATGAACTCAATGGTAAGCCTGCTCAGTTCGAGATTAAGATGAACTCGGTTAAGCGTACACAGCTTCCCGATCTTAACGAGGCTTTTGTAAAGGAAAACTTTGATTGTGATTCAATCGAAGCATATCTTGCAAAGCTTCAGGAAGAACTGATTGCCGAGAAGGCTATCGAAGCTAAGGACCAGACAAACAGCCTTGCGTTTGATGCAGTATACAAGAGCGTTGAAATCAAGGATTTTCCTAAGGAACAGTATGACTTTTATTACAATGATTTTGTTTCTTATCACGAGGAGGTTGCTAAGACTTACTATGATATGGATCTTGCGACCTATATCACTGACGCTTGTGGCAGCACAGAGGATGAATTCTATTACTATGCTGATTTGAACGCAGAGACGGTTGTTACTCAGGAATTGATTTTCTTTGCTATTGCAAACAACGAAAACCTCTGGCAAGGACTTACAAAGGCAGATTACGACGCACAGCTTGCTGAGCTTGCAGAGCTTTATGAGACCGACACAGAGACCTTTGAGGCACAGTATGGCTCAGATGATATTTGGATGAGTATAATTTGGGACAAGGCAATTGATTTCGTTGTAGATAACGCAGTTATCGTTGATAAGGTAGAAGAACCTGCCGAGACAACAGTAACTACAGAAACTACAGAAACAACCGAAACTACAGAAGAATAATATTAAATGGGTGTAAAAATTTTTACAGCCATTTTTTGTATCAAAAAACAACTGCTCTTGAATTTCAAGAGCAGTTGTTTTTTTAGTAAAGAGCTACTTTTTCGATGTTTTCGGGAATGTCGAGCTTTGGCTCAACCCAAGATTCAGGATTTTCGATTACTGCACCACTAAGACCGATAACTAACTGTGCTCTTGTAGTAAGTTCACTTAAAGCTTCTGCCTTATATGAGTATTCAAAGCTTCCTGCAGGAACTGTTATGTTACCTGTAAATTTAATTTCCTTGACGTGTGCCTCGTCGTCGCTCCATTCATCGTCGTTGTTATAAATCTGTGTGTAATAGTTGAGGTATGCTTTATTTTCGTCAGGATAGTATTCAATGAAGTCACCACCGTGAAGCTCAGCTTCAAAGGTAATTGTGTTGTTTCCAATGGTAACAGACGGGTTCTTTGAAGGAGCATCTGTAGGTGCAAAGGCTATCAGATCGTCAAGCTTAACGCCGTTACATTCACCACAAAGCGAAACCTGAAGCGTGTCAACGCTCTTGAAATCAACGAGATTTCTGAATGATTCGTAGCCGGTCGTTTCTACAACAATATCGCTGAATTCGTAGCCTTCGTAATCTGCGTTGTTGGTTTCGAGAAGAATGAATTCTTTCCAACCTGAGAAGTTAAGAGGTATAAAGTAATCATATCTTCCTGCTTCTGCAACTGTTGATGCCTTTATTGAAATCAGGATTGCATCGGTTGCAGAGCTATTTCCGTACACTTTGATTTTGTATGCCATTTTTCCAGCTATATCAAGCTTTGAAATGTTGTGCTTTCCGGCGTATGTGGAAACAGCCTTTGTTTCATCAAATTCAAATACAGTTGTACCGTCTTCGCCCTTTGTTGAATATCTTTGCTCGATTCTTATGAATGGAGTTTGTTCGGCAAACGGGTTTTCACCCTTTGCATTCTGGAAGATTGAATCGCTTATATCAAATATTTTATGCTTGATATATTTCATTTCCTTGAATGCCCAGCTACCGTCCTCCTGCTTGAAGAGCTTGTACTCGTATTCTCCGTTTGTGAGTTGTTCTCTCACTTCAGGTGAGAAGTAGTTGCCTTCACGTAGTCTTGTATAAAGTCCGTAGTACATAAAGTTGTCGGCAAGTCTTGTTTTTTCATTTAATACTGCTACAGAGAAGGGGGAGCAAACAGTGCCAAAATTGTATCCGATACAAAGAGATCCCATATGATCGAGGTCGTCTCTGTAAAGTGTTCTGATAACTGTGTCCTTGAATTGATTGTCCTTGTCGGGACAGTAGTGGAACCAACCTGCTGTTGCTGTATAGAAATAATTAAGGAAAGGCTTTTGTCTTATGTTGAAGTGATTTTCCTTGAATTGTTTATAAGCTCTTCTTGCAGGGTCGATAGCACCTGCTCGTCCTCTTGCCGACCAAAGAGAAGGCTGCATAGAGGAAAATTCAATAATAGGGTCAACGTCACAGTTAGAAACTACTGTTCGAACAAATTCAGCATAGATATAGAACTTTTGTCTTTCGTCATAAAGCCCGTCGTGTGCAAATGATTCAAGACCGTCAAGGTAAATCATTTCAAATCCACCGTCGTTGTATGCCTGAGCTGTTGCTTCGGCAACGTGATAGAAGAGATTTGAAAGAGGCTTGGGCTGGAACATTCCGAACCATCCACAGAGCTGATAAATGATTGCTCCGTCCTCGTGTGGCGTTGCTTCCGTGCCACATTGACCACGTTTAACGTTGAGGAAGCCTGCAGAAGTACCTTGCTGCACCTTGATGATTTCTTCGTCAATTAAAATGTACTTCGTGTGAATGTTATTCCAAGGGATATCTCCTGTACCTGTCTGGAAGTTTGATGCGTTTTCGTAGGTTTTGATACTCGTTTTTGCTTTTGCAAGCCTACCTCTTACCGTCCAGGTCTCAGCTGCTTTTACGAGGTCTTTTTGATAAGAGGGGTTCGAGAGAATTCTCGTTGCTTGCATTGGTACGAGAGAGGAATAAGTGTGAAGTGATAATTGAATACCTCTGGAAGT
The DNA here is from genome assembly GCA_045590615.1 of Eubacteriales bacterium. Lineage (GTDB taxonomy): Bacteria > Bacillota > Clostridia > Oscillospirales > SIG627 > RGIG6353. The sequence continues at coordinate 9,580 of JAZNRH010000023.1, read as the reverse complement.
TAAGGTGTTGCCAACTCTTTCCTTAAACGCTTTGGCATCAACGAATTTATTGATTTTTTTCTCTGATGATTTTGCTGCGCATGTAAAGTAGAAATCGGCGGTAATAAAGGTTGAATTTGCGCCTTGGTGTATGTCTATTTGTTCAACCGAGTATTTTTCACAAAGCGCTGCAGTTTCTTCTGCAGTTTCGTTTGTCAGACCTGATGAAAGAATGATATAGTCGCTGAAAAGGTCCGGACAGTCAAGCGCATAAGCGCCACCGTGCGTTGATGTAATACCTTTGTTGGGATCTATGGCATCAGCGATTCTCTTGAGGTGCTCTCTGTGTTCGGTCATCTTAGAGAATGCTACACCAAATTTTGCTCCAATCGTTGAACAATCAAGATATGTGTAGGTAATACCCTTAGCAATTTTTGTGCTTCCACCGGGATAATATCCGTTTTCTACGGTGGTCGTCATAGAAACACCTGAAAGACCGTAAGCGTTTTCGTTATCAAGCTCCCAGAACGCATTTGTGTTAAGCTGGCATATAACTGCGCCGTTAACGGATTTTGGAAGGCTTGTATCAAGTGTTACTGTGAAGAAATCTTTCTCGGTGTCAATAATGTAGTAGGCAGTAACGTTATTTTTGAAATTGACTTTCAATCTGCCGTCTGCAATTGAAACAGTTTTTGGTTGAATTGCAACGTTAGAGTTATTAAGCAGGTAGGTAAACCAAGGTGAAGAGGATTTTGCTACTACATTTTCTCCCGTTGCCTTATTGATTATTTCAGTTACAGTACCACCGTTTTTAGCAATTGAAATCTTTACGTGGTCGTTTTCAAAGAATACGTTTTTGTTATCCTGCTGAAGAACGGTTTTGTCAATATTATAGAAGTAATCACCTCGAACGTTATCGTTTGAGGCTAATATGATCTGATATTCTGCCCAATGGCCTGATATATCTGAAAATTGCTTTGGAGAATGTGTTTTGCTTACAAGTTCTTTGTCAGCAACAAGAGTGAGAAGTCTGTTGATAACGGTTACTACCTCTGCACGTGTTATCGTTGCGCTTGGCTTAAACGTTCCGTCTTCGTATCCGTTTACGAGTCCTGTTGCCGCTGCTGCCATAATAGCTTTGAAATATTTATTGGTTTCGTCAACGTCGCTGAAGGTGATATTTGCGCTTGCGCTCAGGGTAGAGCAAAGGTAAGCGAGCTCAACAAATTCAGCTCTTGTAATCTTTTCGTTGGGGTTATATTTAGTTCCTTGAGTTGAGTAAAGATAACCGTTTTGGTCGAGGTAAGCAATGGCGTTATAATACCAATCGCCCTGTTTAACGTCTTCGAATTTTGTAATATAACCGTCGGGGATTGTTTGTTTTTTTGTTAATAGCCTTGCGAAAATGGTACAAGCCTCTGCCTTTGTCATATTTGCATTGGGCTTGAACAGATTGTTTTCATATCCGTTTATGTAGGCTGTATTTTCGCCGTTATATTGTATTTCAATTTTTGGTAGAAGTAAAACGGGGTCAGGCTCGGGGAGAGGAAGAACCTTGTTAACTTTAATTATCTGCTTAGACTCTTCGATGTATCCACCAACATTGTTGAAATAAGGAACAGCGTATCTGACATCTAAGGTGAGGTTATCTGCTGAGATTTTTAACATTAAGGGGTATGGATTACCAATATCTCCATAGCCACCCTGGAGATTAGCGAGAATAGAGGTAATTTCGTATCCGTTATTATTCTTGAACTTTGTAACTACAATGTCTTTTCCGACCTTTGCATTAGCTGAAATAACGCAGAGGATATTATCGTGCTTTGAAAAAGCCTCTTTCCAAAGGTTTATGCCATCGTGAGGGTGGTCATCCCAAATCATACCCGTTCTTAACGTTGAGTTGTACTGCTGGTATATTGATGACCAGTTCTTTTCAGACCAATCGTGCTGAGTATACATTTCTCCATTTGCATCTACAAATGAGGTAGTATAGATTATTGCTCTTTTATCTGAGTGCTTTGCCTGTGTGGAATTGAACCAATTCAGAGTCTTTTGCCTTGGAAAAATTTCGAGCTGATAAACTATGTATTGTGTTTTGCCTTCCATAAAAATGGTAGCATAGTTGTTGTTGTCATATATTTCTGTTGTAACATCAGCTTCGCCTGTAAAGTCGGCAGTACCGAAAACCGTCTGTAGATGATTGAGTCTGCTAAAGCCCTTGCTGAAATAGTCATAATCATTAAGAGAAACACCGTAAGGGATTTTTGCCTCTGTCAATATAGACGCTATTTCCTTTAGAAGCTCAAAGTCTTTTCTCCATTCTGTGTCGTTTTCGTTGATTTCAAAAAGCTCTTCTTTTGTCTTTCCCTGGTTAGTTACAATTTCTTTGTAAACGTAGTTTGCCATTGAACTTAAGTTTCCAATGAAGCTAACGTATTTGAAATTGTACTTATCGTAAAAATCACTCATCCAATAGCATGCTTCTTCTAAGGGTTCAGGATTTTCTGAGTCTGCAATAAATTGCTTGGTTGTGTTAAAACTTGCTAATACAACTTCGTTTTCACCTACGTAATTATCTTCAAATTGAAGCGTTTTCGCTACTGAAGAAAGTGGAAAAAGCGTTGTAATTGCTAAGATTAAAATGGTGAATGATAATAGTTTTTTCATATTTTTTTCTCCTTGTCTCATTGTAAAAAATATTTTACAACTAATTATATCATCATTAAATGTTATTGTCAATGTTTTTGAAAAATTAAGAAAGAATAAGCCTTGAAATCGGGAATAAACACAAAAACGCCTTTGTTAAATTGGTTTAATTGCACAAAAGGTCTTATGTAAAAAATATGTCAAAAAAAGAACGGAAGCGTTTGCTTCCGTTCTTTTTGCAGTCTTGGTTTATTCTTCGGGGATAATCATGCCGTATTCATCTTCATGTCTCTTGTATACTACGCATACCTTTTGGTTATCAACGTTAATAAAGACGAAGAATTTATGGTCGAGCAAATTCATTTGTAAAATTGCTTCTTCCGGAGACATTGGCTTATAAGGGAATGTCTTGATTTTTGAGATGGTGATTTCTTCCTCTTCATCATCGAAGGTATCTTCAGGAGTAGGGATAAATGCATCTTTTTTGAGCTTTTTCTGCAGCTTTGTTTTATGCTTTCTAAGCTGTCTTTCGATAACGTCGATAGCTCTGTCAAGGGCGCATTGTACTTTTTCATCACTTTCTTCTGCTCTGTAGAAATATCCGTTTTCGAAAATTGTTATTTCAATTTTTTCTTTCTTTCCTTCAGACGATAGCTTGATAGCAGCTTCGGTGTTATCTCCGAAGAATTTTGATAAGCGTTCCAACCTTTTTTCGATCTGTGTCTGTTCTTCGGGAGTGAGTGTGAATTTCTTTAATACGTAATTGTGTTTCATAGTTTTACTCCTTTATAGTTGGATTAGGTATCAACGATACCTTCTGTAATTATTATACAAAAAAATCATAAAAAAATCAAGTAGTTTGTGCAAAATAATAAAATAATACGCAAGAAATTTTCTTGCGTATTATTGATTAATGCTGTTCTTCAGTAATAAATCTTTCTCTTGCTCTGAAGAGAAGAGAGATGCACCAAAGAGCTGAAATGCCAACGAGCATAAATATTATTCTTGTGATAATTTGGCTGGAGCCACCGAAGAGAAATGAAACGAGGTCGAAATTAAATAATCCAACCGAGCCCCAATTAATTCCGCCTATAATCAATATTATAAGTGCTAATCTATCTAACATTTGAAAGCTTCCTTTATTTCTATATTGTGGATTTACCACTATAGATATTGTAACCTTAAAATCAAAAATTATTCAATTAATCAATTTTATGTGTGCGAAGCATATCAATCCAGATTTTATATCCTTGTTCGTTTATGTGAATTCCATCTTCCGATGAGCAATATTCTATTTTAAGATATCCATTTTCATCCTTCATATTCGCTGTGCTGTCTAAGAATTTTAAGTCTCTTGAATAAGCAAGTACCAAGAGTAAGAGATTTGAACGGTTTACAAGCTCGTTGTTAAGCTTTTTTAACTTGCAGGTAGTAGCCAGGGGAGTAATGCTTTGAATTATTATATCACATTCGGGACATTTTTCTTCAATAGCGTCAAGTAATTCTATATAGTATTTCAAAAACGTTTCTTCAGACATAATGCTAATAGCGTTAGAGCCAAAGGTCAAAACAGCTCTTTTTGCATTTGTCATCGAAAGCGCTGTCGGAAAATTTACAAGGTTTCCGTCGTTTAATTCAATAAGATTTTTTTGTACTGCGTCTAAAGGATTTATTGAGCCTTTTGCTATAACCATCTCAGATGGGTGATTTTTGAAAAATGACAGACCCATAGTTACTGAATCCCCGAGGTAAGCTGTTTCGTTCTGATAAGAGTCACCTGCATCCTCTGAAATTGGAATTTGAGCCTCGATAAGAATATCAGAGAGCGAAAAAGCAGTCATTGACGTATCAACGTTTAATGAATTTGCGTACTCTATGATTTCTTCGACACTTGAAGGTTTTATTTCTTTAACAGGTTCTTCGTTTTCTTCAACAACTATTTCAGTAATTGCATTTTCGTTGTTGTTAACAGGTGGTTCTTCGTTTTGGGGTGATTCTTCTTTGCACGAAACGAGCGTAACAAGTCCGGCAATAACAATTGCAAGTAAAATCTTTTTCATAAAATTCAGCCTTTCTATTTTTTTATATTTTATCATAATGTAAAATAATTGTCAATTTTATAAAGAAACTTTACAGAATAAAAAATATGTGTTATAATAAACTCAAAGTGAGGGAATTGTAAATAAAAAGTAGAGGTGGTTTTTTATGGATAAAAGTACAAAGCGTGCAATTTTACTTATAACATACGCCGTGTGCTTGTTTGTTGTGGTAAACAATTTTGTTTTTTTTGTTTCCCTGCTCTTAAAAGCTCTTTCGTTGTGCTTTCCGGTTGTAGTTGCGCTCTTATTGGCTTTAATTCTGAATGTTCCGATGAGAGGCTTTGAAAAGCTGTTTGATAAGATTTCTCAAAAGTCTAAAAAACCCATTTCTTCAAAAGTTAAATACGGCGTCAGCTTGTTTTTATCTATACTTTCTATTTTACTTGTTTTGGTGATAGTTTTTTCGATATTAGTTCCCAGGCTTACAGAGTCTATTAAGAGCTTGATCGTTACTATCGACAGCAAAATTCCCGAATTTTTAATCTGGCTTGAGTCGTTAGGCGTTGACACTACCACGATTACGTCAAAGCTTGCAGAATTTGACCTTAATGAAGTTGTCAAGCAGATAACTCATGGAGCATTTACAATTGTTGAAACTGCTTTTGACGCTACTGTTGTAGCAGTCAAATATTTGTCGATGTCAATTCTATCGATTATTATAGCAGTTTATCTTCTTCTTGACAAAGAGAACCTTTCAAGACAGGCGAAGAAGATGTGTTTTTCGTTTTTGCCAAATAAGGTTGCCGAGGGAATTTATTCTACAGCGTATTTAATCAGAGATACATTTTCAAAGTTTCTTTCAGGACAGTGTCTTGAAGCTCTTATATTAGCTGCTTTGATTTTCCTATTATTCTCTTTGTTTGGTTTGCCATATGCAAGTCTTATTGCCTTTCTTGCGGCTGTTTTGTCATTTATTCCTTACGTTGGTTCTTTCTTTGCCTGCGTAGTGGGTGTCTTTTTAACGTTAGTAGTTTCTCCACATAAGGCGCTTATATGTCTTATAGTATATCTTGTTGCACAATTTATCGAACAGCATTTTATTTATCCTCATGTTGTAGGAAATTCCGTTGGACTTTCTCCGTTTTATACGATCGTTGCAGTTTTGATAGGTGGTAACTTGTTTGGTATATTCGGAATGATATTTTTTATTCCACTTTTTTCAGTAATTTACGTTTTGATAAAAGGATATATGACGAATAGAGCAAATAAGAAAATAACAACAAATTCAAAGCAGTAAGATGTAGTTGTATCTTGTAGAATAAATAAAAATCCAAGTCTTTCGACTTGGATTTTTTGGCTGGGATGGCTGGGCTCGAACCAGCGCGATGCGAGAGTCAAAGTCTCGTGCCTTACCACTTGGCTACATCCCAAAATTCTTGTATATTTTAGCATATCTTTTAACTTTTGTCAATAATTATTGAGATAAAAATTAAAAAGAGGAGTATTATAATATTGTAATTTCTGTAAAAAGAAAGGAAAAGACTAAATTGAACAAAATAATTAAAGATTTACTTATAAAAAAAGAATACGTAAAAATCAGAGAAATATTTCTTGAATATAATTATGCTGACATAGCCCAAATTTTTTCATCCTTTTCTAAAGAAGAATTGCCAATTCTATTCAGAATATTACCAAAGAACATAGCAAGCGACGTTTTTGTAGAAATGTCACCCGATGAGCAGGAAACACTTATCTCTACCTTTAGTGATTTTGAATTGGGGAGAGTGTTTGAAGATTTGTTTTTGGACGATGCTGTAGATATTATAGAGGAAATGCCTGCTAACGTTGTAAAAAGAATTCTATCAAGCTCTTCAAGCGTTACACGCTCTCAAATTAACAGCCTGCTGAATTATCCTAAGGATAGTGCAGGAAGTATTATGACAATTGAATATGTTAATTTGAAAAAAGATATTACCGTTGATAAAGCGTTTGAAATAATAAAAAGGACAGGCGTCGATAAAGAAACGATTTATACTTGCTACGTAACCGATTCAAAAAGAAAGCTTATCGGATTAGTTACGGCAAAAGCGCTGTTACTTGCTGACAGAAACGAGACCATTGAAGAAATTATGCAGACAAATGTTATATATGCAAATACTCTTGATGACAGAGAGGATGTTGCAAGAGTATTTGAAAAATACGGTTTTTTGGCTTTGCCTGTCGTTGACAGAGAGAAGAGACTGGTTGGAATTGTAACGGTTGACGATGCAATCGACGTATTACAAGAGGAGACCGAGGAAGATATTTCTAAAATGGCTGCTATCACACCGAGTGAAAAGCCCTATTTAGATACAAGTGTAATTTCCTTATGGAAATCGAGAATACCGTGGCTTTTGCTGTTGATGGTTTCTGCAACCGTTACAGGTGCTATAATTTCAAGCTACGAAAGTGCACTTGCTTCTTACGTCATCTTAACCACGTTTATTCCCATGCTAATGGGTACGGGTGGAAATTCGGGTAGTCAGTCTTCGGTAACCGTTATCAGAGAATTAGCACTTAATAATATTAAATTTTCTGATATATTCAAGGTACAGTTAAAAGAATTCAACGTATCTATACTTTGTGGAGTAACCTTAGGAATAGTTGAATTCATAAAGTTAATACTTTTTGACAGAATGCTATTGTCAAATGGAGCAATTACCCTTGGAGTAGCAATGAGTGTATCTCTTACTCTTGTTGCAACTGTTGTATTGGCAAAGCTTGTTGGCTGCACACTTCCGATTTTAGCTAAAAAAATCGGGCTTGACCCAGCAGTAATGGCAAGCCCGTTTATTACAACAGTTGTTGATGCATTGTCTTTGATTGTATTTTTCTCAATATCCTCAAGAGTACTTGGTATATAGTTTAAGAGATAATTGTGCATACTGAATGAGCTGAAATACCAAGCTTTTCACCTGTAAAGCCTAAATGCTCTTCTGTTGTTGCCTTGACGTTGATTTGTGATTGATTTATTTCGAGAGCTTTGGCTATATTATCGACCATTTCACTGATATAAGGAGCAAGCTTTGGAGCTTGCGCTATAATTGTTGCATCGATATTTGAAATGACGTATCCTTTTGATTTAATCAGCGTCGCAACTTTTTGGAGCAAAAGAATACTTGATATTCCTTCGTATTCTTTCGAGGTATCAGGAAAGTGCTTTCCTATATCGCCAAGTCCTGCTGCGCCGAGAAGTGAGTCCATAATTGCATGCAAAAGCACATCGGCATCCGAATGTCCCAAAAGACCTGTGTCATGAGGTATATCAACTCCTCCGAGAATGAGCTTTCTTCCTTCTACAAGCTTGTGAACGTCGTACCCGTGACCAATTCTGACTCCTTGCGTAAAATTGTTCCTGACAGTATCAAAATCGTTCATAGTAGTAATTTTAGTATTTGGTTTATCCATAACGTAAATGTATACCTTTTGTCCTATAGACTCGACGATTGAGCAATCGTCGGTGAATTTTGATATATTGTCGGTTGATAAAAAGGCTTCTTTATAAATCTTTGTTTCGAAGGTTTGTGGGGTAGAGGCAAGGAACAGAGAATTTCGGTCAAGTGTGTTTATAATTACTCCGTCATCAACTGCTTTCACTGTGTCAAAAACTTTTGAAACAGGGCATACAGCCTTGAATTCAATTGTTTTTTCAATAATTTTGTTGATATCTTCGGTAGTAATAAGAGGCCTCGCCGCATCGTGAATCGAAATATATTCACTTTTTTCATTGACAACGTCGAGGGCGTTTTTTACTGAGTGCTGTCTTGTAGCCCCACCTAATACAACTTTTTTAATTTTTGGATAAGCCTCTGAGAGCTTGGATATTTCTCCAAGCTCTTCTTTTTTTGTCGTAATAATTATTTCTTGAACGTAATCCGATTTTGAAAAGGCTTCTATTGAATGTTCAATAACGCTTTTTCCTGAAAGATTCAGCAGCTGTTTTGAAACGTTGGTTCCCATTCGAGATGAGCTTCCTGCAGCTGTTATTATTACACTTACAAAGGGCTTACGCATTTTCTTTTGCCTTAGCCTTTGCTCTAAGTTCTGTATTAAGAATTTTCTTTCTTAATCTGAGCGATGTTGGCGTAACCTCAAGAAGCTCATCGTCTGCAATAAATTCAATGCATTTTTCAAGGCTCATAAGACGGGGAGGTACAAGCCTGAGTGCTTCGTCTGCACCTGAAGAACGAATTGCAGTAAGGTGCTTTTTCTTACATACGTTGACAACAAGGTCGGAAACCTCGTTGCATTCGCCAACAACCATTCCTTCGTATACGTTCGTATTTACTCCAATGAACATTGCACCTCTGTCCTGAGCGTTAAAGAGGCCGTAAGAAGTAGCTGCTCCGTTTTCCCACGCAATCAAAGAGCCTCGGGTTCTTCTTGACATCTTTCCTTTTACCGGGCAGTATCCGGCGAATGATGAATTTACTATAGCATTTCCTTTGGTCAAGGTCATCAGAGTGCTTCTGCAGCCTATTAATCCACGAGACGTAATCGTAAATTCAAGTCTCGTATAGCCTGTAGTTGACGGTGCCATTTGTGTTAATTCACCCTTGCGCTTAGATACGTCGTCTATTACTGTTCCACAGAATTCGTCGGGAACGTCAATGTACAAAGTCTCATATGGCTCGCAGAGTACACCGTCAATTTCCTCGGTAATAACGGTTGGATTTGAAACCTCGAATTCATATCCTTGTCGGCGCATATTTTCTATTAATACCGAGAGGTGAAGCTCACCTCTTCCTGATACGAGGAAGGTGTCGGCTGAATCTGTATCCTCAACCTTAAGACTTATATTTGATTCAAGCTCTCTGTAAAGTCTTTCTCTTATGTGTCTTGTTGTAACAAATGTTCCTTCCGTGCCTGCAAAGGGA
>JAZNRH010000022.1:0-45982 GCA_045590615.1 Eubacteriales bacterium | reverse complement strand
GAATTTATAGTCTTGCGCAAAGAAAAAAAGAAGCGTAAATTTGTATCAAAATTACGCTTCTTTATTTGGCGGAAAGAGCGGGATTCGAACCCGCGGTCGGGGTTAACCGAACACACGATTTCCAGTCGTGCGCCTTAGACCAGCTCAGCCATCTTTCCATTTGCTTTTTTGTAGCTCAATTAGTATAGCAAAATACCTAATAAAAGTCAATATATTTTTTGAAAATAATTTCAATTTAATAAATTTGATTTTTTTGTGATTGACATTGAATATATTTTATGCTACAATAAAATAAAGAAAAGAAGGAGGGCTTTACCCTTGAAAAAAATTATATCATTTATTTTTGTTTTGTGCTTAATTTCGGCTGCTTTTACAGTATCAGCCTTTGACGATATGCCGAACGATTGGTCAACTAAAGCTTTGCAGAGCGCAGTTGATAACGGTCTGTTGCAGGGCTCGGATAATAAGCTTTTGCCAAAGGACAATTTAACCCGTGCTCAGATGGCAACTATTCTTGTTCGTGCCTTCGGTGCTGATGAGAAGGGAGATATTTCGAGCTTTACTGACGTTAAGGCATCGTCGTGGTATCATTCTTATATGGCAATCTCTTATAAGATGCAGCTCTTTAAGGGTGACGGAGCAGGCAAGCTTAACCCTGATGCTTACATAACCCGAGAGGAAGCATTCCTCGTTCTTTCGCGCTCGTTTTCACTTTCGGCTTCCACTACCTCGGGACTTGCAAAGTTCTCGGATGGCAATCAGGTTTCATCATGGGCGCGAGAAGGTCTCGAAGCGCTTGTAACCAACGGATACGTTTCGGGTAGTAACGGAAAGCTCAATCCAAAGGCTAATATTACAAGAGCAGAATTCGCTCAGGTAATGTATAATCTTATTCAGGCATACGTTGACACTCCCGAAGAGCTCCTGGCTCTTGGTGAGATTGACGGAAACGTAATTGTCAGAGGCGATGCAATAAAGGCGATTGATAACGTTAAAATCAAGGGTGACCTTATTATCGGTGACGGAGTTCCGGAGGGATTTTCTTTTAATAATGTAAAGATTGACGGACGTTTAGTAGTCAGAGCCAGTGCAGAATTTAAGTTTGACGGAAACGTAAATGAGCTTGTTGTTGCTTCCGAAAATTCATTTGCTGTAATTTCAAAGGACTCTACTGTTAATAAGGTTACTATACCGAGTTCAACTTCATCTTTTGAGGTAGAGGGCGAGGAATCCTCGAATACGGGTGGTTCGACTCCCGGTGGTTCATATAACCCCGACTCTCAGAAGCCTGTTGTTGAAGATGATATCTGGACCAATTTCCAATAAGACAATTAAAAACTACCGAGCTTTTGCTCGGTATTTTATTTTATTTGACATTTTAAGGATTTTGCGTCCGAGAGGAAGGTCGATGATTTCTTCGTCCGTAAAGACCTTTAGCTTTATTACAAGAACAAAATATATTATCACTCCAACGGTTAATGAAATTAAAAGAGATACGAGATTGCTTGATATAACAGCATCTGTTAAGAAGATAATAATTCCCATAAGACATGATGCAATTATTGGTTTTACGAAAATACCTTTGACATCAAGAGTATATTGTGCTTTCTTTTTGAGTGATATTATATTAAGAATTGCTATTACAAGAGGAAATGTTATGTCACCGATTAACAGAGCGTATATTGATAGGTCGGTAAAGTTTAATAACAATAAAACCAATACCACGTGTATTGCAAAAGAAATTGCAGAGTTTATTACAGGTAGCTTCATTCGTTCGTTGCCCTGTAAAACCGACGTTGTGATTGTGGACAGAGCATAGAAAACACAGGAGATTGAACCGTAGGCAAGTAGTGATATTGCAACAGTTCTGTAATCAACAAGGCTGGGATATAAGGTTGCCACGATAGGCTTTGCAAGTACGCTGAGGCCGACTGCTGAGGGTATTGAAACTACAATAGTCAGTTTGATTACAGAGGTGATTTTCTTGTTTTTTTCTTCGTTCCTTCCAAGTGTGAAAAGACTTGCAATACTTGGAAGAGCAGAAGCAGCAAGTGAAGTAGCAATTGCAATGGGCAGGTTTATGAGCTGTGTAAACTGTGTATTAAAAACACCTTGAAGCGAGCTGACTACAGCATCGTCAAATCCCTTTGAAGCCATTACGTTTCCATAGATTAAATCGTCCATTGTAAATCCGATTTGATAAATTGTCTGGCTGAGAATAATCGGTATCATTGTAACGACTATGTCTGTATAACTTGTACGTCGTGACTCTGTGTCGTTTTCATCACATTTTGTTTCCTGTCTGATAATCCTGAGCTTTGAAGCAAATAAGAGGGAAAGCATAATAAGTGCACCGAAAGCACCGGCAAGAGTGCCCATTGTCGCGCCCGAAGCACCATACGCTGCAACGTTGGGGTCGTTTATGAACGCCTTCATAAAGAAATACGAAGCCACTATACTGACAATTGCATTAATTATTTGCTCAACTATCTGCGATATAGCTGTAGGAATCATATTGGAATGACCTTGGAAATATCCTCTGAACACACCGAGCAGAGCGACAGCGAATGCAGTAGGAGCGAGAACCCTTAGGGGATGAGCAAGACCCACTCTGCTATAGAGTGCCTCGAGCCACTCAGCGCCAAAGAATAAAACTGCAAATGCGCAAATTCCGGCAATAGTAGCAAACAGCAAAGCTCTTTTGAAAAGAATATATGAATTCTTTTTTTCACCTTTTGCAAGTCTGGTAGAAATCAGCTTTGAAAGTGCAAGAGGGAGGCTGTACGATGAAAGTGTCAGGGCAACGTTGTATATACCAAACGAAACCGAATAAATTCCGTTGCCTTGTTCACCGAGTAAATTTGCCATGGGTATTCTGTATATAAATCCGATTATTTTAGTCAGTATTCCCGCAAGGGCAAGGATTGAGCCCTGAACGAGCAGAGAATTATTTTTCTTTTCCATATATTCACCTCGCACTTGAATATGATATCATTAAAATTGGTATCTGTCAACCTTTTCACTTTCAGACGTTCATTCCAATGATAATTGGTGAAATACGCAGGTATCTCAGAGATAACAATATAATAAGGGTAAGCCGTTCGGTAAGAGACATAGCCTATAAGGCGCTTTCAGCAAAAGAAAAGCTTGCCGTAAAGCTGTCTCGCGACCCAACTATTGAAGAGATAGCCGAGGAGGTTAATAGAAAGAACGTTGAGGAAGCCGAGTTAAAAAAGGAAAACGGGGCAGAGAGTGAGGTTGTGCAGTATACTGTAAAAATGATTTCAAACGCGCTTGATGCCGTAGTAGTGCCCGTTTCGTTGTATGAGCCCGTTTATTCGGATAATGGTGATTCAATCTATATAATGGATCAGCTTTGCGACAATAAGAGCAATGATAATATATGGACCGAGAGTATTGCAATTGGGGAGGCGCTCAAAAAGCTGTCAAAGAGAGAAAACAAGATTATAAATATGAGATTTTTTATGGGAAAAACTCAAATGGAGGTAGCCTCCGAGGTGGGTATAAGTCAGGCGCAGGTTTCTCGACTTGAAAAGGGTGCGCTTGAAACGATTAAAAAAAATATATAATAGGGGTCTGATTTTTTAGGAGTCCTTAAAAAACGAGAGGCTGTAAAAAACTTTGGTTTTTTACAGCCCTACAGATTAATCCTTGTTTTCAGAAGCTTTATCTTCCTTCTTGTCCTTAGCAGGAGCTTCGGGACGGGGAACGGGGTTAACAACCTCTCTGACAGCCCAACGGTAAATTTTCATGTGAGTTCTGTCCTTGTTGATTTCGAGAGTGAGAATATCCTCTTTAATCGAGCAGACTCTGCCGATAATACCACCGTTAGTGCAGATTTCGTCACCAACCATAATGCTGTTACGCATCTGTGCAATTTCTCTTTCCTGTTTTTTCTGTGGTCTTATCATAAAGAAATACATCACAGCAAAAAGGATTATCATAGGGAGAAATAGTGAGAGCATACCTCCACCACTTTGAGCAGGTGTAGCTGCAGCTTCAAGATAAGTTATCATTGCTTTACCTCCAAGTTTAATATTCTTGACAATTATACAGTATTATTCCAAAAAAATCAATAGATAATTTATGAATTATACAAATTGAGCGATTAAAACTCCGATAAATACCAAAATCGAGCCGGAAATTTCAGTGAGTGACATTCCCTGGTCAAGAATTATCCAGCCGGCAAGCGCCGCGAAAACAGATTCGAGGCTCATAATGAGCGTAGCAAGAGTGGGGTTGGTAAATTTTTGTGCTACAATCTGGAGGGTGTACGCAACACCCGATGACATAATTCCTGTATAAAGAATCGGTATTGCGGCAAGCTTGATTCCTTCTATACTCGGTTCATCGAAAATTAGCGAAAGCATAAGGCAGATAGTGCCACACGTAATAAACTGAATGCACGACATTTTTACACCGTCAACCTTTGGCGAGAAGTGGTCGATAACCATAATGTGAAAGGTAAATGCAATCGCACACAGAAAAATGTATAAATCACCCTTGTTGAGAGTGAGCGAATCCTTTACACAAAGGAGATACATTCCAACAATTGCAAGTGCAACCGAAATCCATATGGTCGGCTTCGGCTTCTTTTTTATAAACAGCGAGAAAACGGGTACAAAAATTATGTACAGTGCAGTAATAAAGCCTGCTTTGCCGGCAGTTGTATAAACGATTCCGATTTGCTGAAGGGTAGAGGCTATCGCAAGAATAATACCACACGAAATGCCACCTATAATAAGTGTCTTGTTATCTTCCTTTTCCTTGCTTGGTCTGAGCTTACCCATTATAAAAATTACGGGGAGAAGAGCTGCTGCTCCAACGTAGTTCCTGATACAGTTGAAGGTGAAGGGCTGAATGTGATCCATACCCATAGACTGCGCAACAAATGCAGTTCCCCATATAAATGCAGTTATAAGAAGCATAATGCTTCCTTTCAGGTTTTTCATAAAAGTACCTCACAGAATAAACTCTTTATATTGTAGCACAAATCTGTAAAAAATCAAGAGTAATTTCAAAAGATTTGAAAACGGTTACAAAATTGATATTTTTATACTTTTTGGTGTTGACTTTTTTAATTTTTAGTACTATAATCTATAATGAAAATAAATTGCTTCATAAAAGGAGGAAAAGCGATGAAAAGAATTATAACATTTGGTGAAATTATGCTTCGTCTTGCTCCCGAAGGATACTATAGATTTCTTCAGGCAGACAAGTATGGTGCTACCTTTGGAGGAGGAGAGGCAAACGTTGCCGTTTCGCTTGCAAACTACGGAATGGATGCAGCATTCGTAACCAAGCTTCCTGCTCACGACATTGGTCAGGCAGCAGTAAATTCACTCAGACGCTATGGTGTTGATACCTCTAAAATTACAAGGGGTGGCGACAGAGTAGGTATCTATTATCTTGAAAAGGGTGCAAGCCAGCGTCCTTCAAAGGTAATTTATGACAGAGCATATTCTGCAATTGCTCTTGCAAAGTCAGAGGACTTCAATTGGGAAGAAATTTTCAAGGGCGCAGATTGGTTCCACTTCACAGGAATTACTCCAGCTCTCGGTGATGACGTTGCAGCTATCTGTCTTGAAGCTTGTAAGGAAGCCAAGAAGCAAGGACTTCAGGTTTCTTGCGACCTCAACTACCGTAAGAAGCTCTGGACACGCGAGAAGGCCGGAGAGGTAATGGGTAAGCTTATGCCTTACGTTGACGTATGTATCGCTAACGAAGAGGATGCAGGCGACGTATTTGGTATCAAGGCAGCACACACCGACATTACGGGTGGTAAGATTAACGAAGAAGGCTACAAGGATGTAGCAAAACAGCTTGCTGACAGATTTGGCTTCAAGAAGGTTGCAATTACACTTCGTTCTTCTATCAGCGCAAACGACAACAAGTGGGCTGCTATGCTTTATGAAAACGGTGAGTATTTCTTCTCTAAGTCATATCTTATGCACATCGTAGACAGAGTTGGTGGTGGCGACAGCTTTGGTGCCGGTCTCATCTATGCTACTCTTTCCGGTATGGAAAGTCAGGAAATCATCGAATTTGCAGTTGCTGCAAGCTGTCTCAAGCACAGCGTTGAGGGTGACTTCAATATGGTTACAGTTCCCGAGGTTATGCAGCTCGCTGGTGGCGACGGCTCGGGCAGAGTTGTAAGATAAGGAGATAAATGTAATGGATGTAGTAGCTAAGCTTAAAGAATTTAAGGTTATTCCGGTAGTTACAATAAAGAGTCTTGACAAGGCAGTTCCTCTTGCAAAGGCATTGGTAGACGGTGGTCTTCCTTGCGCAGAGGTTACCTTCAGAACCGAGGGCGCAGACGAGTGTATCAAGGCAATCACAAAAGCTTATCCCGATATGTTTGTTGGCGCAGGTACAGTTCTTACTGTAGAGCAGGCTGACAGAGCTATCGAGGCAGGTGCAAAGTTTATCGTTGCACCGGGCTTCAACAAGGAAGTTGTTCAGCATTGCTTTGCAAAGGGCGTTCCTATGATTCCGGGTGTATGCACTCCCACAGAAATTGAGGCTGCTCTTTCAATCGGACTCAAGTGCCTCAAGTTTTTCCCTGCAGAAGCAGCAGGTGGCGTGAAGATGATAAAGGCACTTTCAGCTCCCTATACAATGATTAGCATTATGCCTACAGGTGGCGTTTCACCAAGCAATATTGCCGATTACCTTGCTTGTAAGTCGGTTGTTTGCTGTGGTGGTAGCTGGATGACTCCCAACGACAAGATTGATGCAGGCGATTTCGACGGCATTACAAAGCTCGTTGCTGAGGCAGTTGCTCTTGTAAAGGATTTATAATAGTTAAAAATAATGGCAAGGCGATTTCGCCTTGCCATTATTTTATCATATAGGAAATTGCTTTGAATTAACCTCGCCGTTTTGCTTGTTTTAGTTTTGAAAAGGTAAGGATAGGCGAGATTTGCCGGTGGTGGCTTGCCACTTTATTTATCATATAGGAAATTGCTTTGAATTAACCTCGCCGTTTTGCCTTGCTTTAGTTTAGAAAAAGTAAGGATAGGCGAGATTTGCCGGTGGCGGCTCGCCACTTTTTTATTCGGGGTCCCATTCGTATTGAGAAGCAAGTGATTTAATCATATCACGGGCTTCAATGATATCCTTGTTTCTTTCAGCGCCTTCTTCAATTTCACGCTCAATTGTGAAATGACCTCTGTAGCCATGTGCATTGAGTCCTTTAACAACTTCTGCAAAGTTAACTTCGCCTTCGCCGATTTGTACCTGCTTACCAAGGTTGTGACCGTCTGTTGGCCAGAGACCGTCCTTGAGGTGAAGACATTTAACGTAGTCACCGACAATCTTGATAGCGTCAACAGGGTTTGCTTTTCCGTAGAGAATAAGGTTGGCAGTATCGAGGTTAAGACCTACGTTTTCAGTACCAATGTCCTGAATTGTACGCAGAAGAGTAATAGGTGTTTCCTGACCGGTTTCAAGACACAGCCACTGTCCCTTGGGCTTGAGATAATATCCACAAAGGTACTTCATCGCAGCAATAAATGAAATATAAACGGGGTCTGTTGGATTTTCGGGAATATAACCACCGTGAGTTACTATGTACTTAACGCCCCAAGCTTCTGCGACGTCAGAAGCGTTGCGCATATAACGAAATCTTCTGTCTCTGTATTCAGGGGGAACAAGACCAATAGTGCTCTGTCCTTCATAGAAATTCCAGAAGCAAGGCGAACCCCAGCCTGCCCATATTGCATTTACTTCAACCTTGTATTTTTCTGAGTACGCCTTGATGTCGGCTGCTTTATCAATATATTCTTGTCTTACTTCGTCGGTAACAGTAATATTGATCATAATACTGTCAACACCGACCTCTGCTGCATTTTTGAACAGAGCTTCAAAATCGCCTCTGTAGGGCGCCATTACGCCAAATTTAATCTCTTTCATAACTTTCTCCTTTTGTTTGGGTTTACCCATAATTATATAACTTTTATATCATATTGGAGTATGTTTGTCAAGTTAAATTGAGAAATTTGCTATACAACTATTGATTTTTTTTGATTTTATGATATCATATAAGCTGAGGTGACAAAAATGTTGAATTTCAGTACAAAATACGGTTTTACAGAAAATATTTGTGATAATCATTTTCATACGAAAGTAGCTCGGGATATAGATGAAATTCTTGAGACACTCAAGAAGCAAATGACTTTCTTTTCTCTTGAAAAGGTTTTGCTTTGTTCGCTTCCGTTTGAGCAAATAGCAGATAATGCAAGAGAATTTTATCTGAAGTCAAAATTGGACGGTGTATATGTTGCACCTGCACTCTTTCATCATTGTGATGAAAGGGATACCAAAGAGTACTATCTTGAGCAAATAAAGGCATTTCACAGAATGGGCTGTGACGCTATAAAAATGCTTGAGGGTAAATTGACAACAAGACGCAGAACTAAAAGAAGAATAGACGACGAGCTTTTTGACGATTATTATGCATACGCTGAGGAAAATAAAATTCCGATTACTCTGCACGTTGGAGATCCTGCTCGTTTCTGGAATCCCGAGCAATGCACTGAAGTTGAAATTCAAAGAGGTTGGGCAGCAAATCCCGATGACGCTTCTCTTGAACAGCTTCGTGCAGAGACCGAGCGAGTTCTTGAAAAATTTCCAAAAATTACTCTTAATATTGCACATTGCTATTTTATGGGTAACGATATCAAGAGAATGAGCGCCCTGCTTGATAAATATGAAAATCTATATTATGATTTAGCACCCGGCCCTCTCGTATTTGCAGATTTATCTGATGCTCACGATGAGGCAAAGAGTTTTTTTGAGACCTACGCAGACAGAATTATTTACGGTACTGACACTTGGACAGTTCCGTTTATCGACAGTGAGATTGAACAGATGCACGGACGTAGCCATCGGCTTGTAAGAACCTTCCTCGAAGGTAAAGAACCGTTTACTTATTCTTCGCTTGGAGATAAAAAGCTTTATCCGTTGTCTCTTGACGAAAACGCTCTTACCAAGATTTACAGAAGCAATTTTGATAAGGTGTATGGCGAAAAGCCAAAAGCATTAAACGTTGATGCAATTGTAGAGTATCTTGAAGATAACAAATCACGTTTAGTTCCGGAAAACGAAATTGATACCTTTAATAAAGCTTTTGAATATTTCAAGTCATTGTAGAATAACGACTTAAAAGCCTTCCGAGCTTAATGCTCAGAAGGCTTTTTTATGTTTTGTATAAATATTGATAGTATTACGAGAATGATACCGGCGTATTGTATGAAAGACAGGTCGTCTTTGAATATAAGTCCACCGAGAATAACTGCAACCACAGGTTCGATTGCGGCAACTACGGCAGCCTTGCCCGATTCAATTTTTTCAAGCCCCATTGTGTAAAAGAGATATGGAAGTACTGCAGTTATAAAGCCACATACAATCATTATCACAAGGTTTTTTGGAGCTTTGATAATAGTGTCTGAGATTATCGAAAGGTTTGCAATAGGCAAAAGCCCGATTGTTGCAAATATAAAGGTGTAGGCAGTTATCGTAAGACTTGCGTATCCTTTTTGAAGAGCAAATCTTGAAAAAATACTGTAAAGCGCATAAGCAAGACCCGACGAGATTCCAAGCAAAAATGCTATAAGTGATATCTTTGTATCACTTCCAATAATTCCCGAAACGAGCGCAGAACCACCAACGCATACGATACACGAAAGAGCCTTTATCTTAGTAAGCTTTTCTTTGAAAATTATGTAGGATAAAATTATTACGAATACAGGGGAGGTGTACAGAAGAACTGCAGCTACCGACATAGAAGCTCTGACTATTGTTTCAAAATAGCAGACGGTAAATAGCATAAGACTCAAAAGTCCACTACCTAAAAAGCACCACAAGTCCTTTACCTTTATTTTGAAAAGTGAGGGCTTTTTTATCAGAATTATGATAGCTACAATAATAGAAGCAAAAAATAGTCTTATTGTGGCAATATCTATTGACGCAAGCTTGATTGAATTAAAGTAGTTTACGAATATTCCCATAGTGCCCCAAAGCGCACCTGCCAAAAGCACGTAAATTACACCTAAAGTATCCTTTTTCATTTTAGACCTCATATTTTTGTAAATTCTGGTTTTCTGTTTTTGAACGTACAGATTTTTTTACAGCCTGCTTCCTTTAATGCTACGAGTGCTCTGTCAAAGCCAAAGCCCAAAGCATCGGGAGTATGAGCATCAGAGCCAATTGTTACTATTTCGCCACCGAGTTCAAAATAGCGCTTCAATATGCTGAAGTCGGGGTGAGGGGATTCAAAGCCCTGACGGTAGCTTGCAGTATTGACTTCAATGCCACAACCGTTTTCAATCAGTAGATTGAGTAGCTTGTCAATTAAGTCGGAAAATTCGTCATAATGCATCACTTTGTCGCTGTAGCCACTGTATCTTGCAATATAATCAAGATGACCGTAAACGTCAAAGTGTTTTGAATAAAGCTTTATATTCTCATAAACCTCTTCAAGATATTTTGAATACGCCTCACTTTTTGTTAACGGTTTACAAAATGAATTATCGTGGGAAACGTTAACTCCCCATACAATATGCGATGAACCGATAATAAAATCGTAATCAAAGAATTCAGACGCTTCAATTACCTTTTTGGGAGTGTCGGGACGAAGACCTATTTCAACTCCACATCTGAGGTTGTCACCGTATTTTTCTTTTGCGCTTGTCATAGTATTAAGGTATTCGTTTACATCAAACGGCTTTGCATTGTCATCCTTAGGGTCAATGCCGTCGAAAATATCATAGTGCTCTGTAAATACGATACCGTCAAGTGAGCCCTTGCTCTTCATAAATTCATCGATAGAATATGAACCGTCAAAGCTCAGTGAGCTGTGTACGTGAGAATCCCATAACATTTTAATACCTCCAATTATGACTTTACAAGAGCACTTTTGCTTTCCTGAATGCGCTTTCTTGCAGAGTTGTGTCTGTTAATAACTCTCAAAATCATAGGTCTGTTATATCTTTGAATAACGATGAACTGTGCATCGAAAAGCATTGCAAGAAGGGCAGTAATTGCAAAAATCCAAAACTCACCCCAAATCAGTGAAAACAAAATACTGACAAGCGAAATTATTTCGTTTATCCAATGGTCTACCTCTGATTTTGTCATTACCGAAGCGATTTCCTCCAGAGTGTGATGCTCGAAGGAAAAAGCCTCCGGGTTGTAGGTGAGAGCCTTGTCCTTCCACTTTCTGACACGAAGAAGTTTATACAGTCTTTTTTCAAATGGCTTTTCCTTAAACCACCTGGAGTTCTGATTTATTCTGAATAGCTTTGAAACGTTACCCATAATAATTCTCAGCCAGAAATGATATACAATCATAAATGCAACTATACCCACCCACAAAAGCACTTCGCTCCGATATATATCACCGTAATAAAGCGCAAAGGATATTGCACAAACAATAATTGTAATAATAATTACCGAGTACATAAATAGCGCAGGAGCGCTGATTTTACTTTTCATTTTACTTGTCCTCCCGACTGAGTAGTACGCAGTTTTCTACGTGCTTTGTGCCTGTAAACAGATTTACGGGCTGTACGGCAGATGGGCAGTAGCCCTTTGATACGAGGTAGGACATATCTCTTGCAAGGGTGGCAGGGTCGCATGAAATATATAATATTTCGGGAACACCCTTGTCGGCAAGAAAATCGAGCAGTTCTACAGTCGTGCCCTTTCTCGGTGGGTCTAAAATCACAAGCGAGGGAGGATATGTGTCAAACCAATCCATTTTAGTTATGTCAGAAGAGTCGGAACAAGCAAATTCGGCATTATCAATAGAGTTGAGCTTTGCATTTTCTTTTGCACACACAATGGCTTTTTCAACAATTTCTACGCCGAAAAGTCTTTTAGCCGATACATCAAGCTTGCCCTTTTTAATTTGGTTAAAGAGGGAAAGACCTATCGAGCCAATGCCACAGTAGAGGTCATATACGTTTTCGTAGTATCCGTTGAGCAAATTAAATGCCTTAGAGTAGATTAGCTCTGCACCCTTTCTGTTGACCTGAAAAAATGAGTCGGGAGACATAACAAGTCTCGTGTCAAGCAGTTCGTCCTCAAATAGCTCGTCGCCCCATAAAAGTCTGTATTCGTCACCCATAATTACGTTGGTGTTTTCGGGGTTATAATTCAGAAAAACGGAAGTAATCATAGGAAAATCGGATGTAAGTTCATTGACGAGCTTTTCTTCGAGTATTGTCGAGACAAGCTCTTTCTTTGTCAACACGATGCATACAAAAACCTTGTTTTTTGAGCTTTGTCTGAAATACAAGTGTCTTACAAGACCCGTACCATCGGTTTCGCTGTAGGCTGTAACGCCCTCTTTTTCAAAAAAAGATATTAAATATTGGGCAATTCGGGAAAATATTGGGGGATTAATAGCACAGCTGTAGCTCTTATCGACAATTCTGTGTGAGTGACTTGCGTAATAACCGCATTTCAGTCGGTTGTCGTCGCTTGATACGGGGAGCTGAGCCTTGTTGCGATATTGATTTTCCTCAGGGGTAATGCAGTTCCTGACTTCAACGTCAAGATGACCGATACGCTTCATTGCAGATTTGACGCTCTCGGTTTTAACTCGGTTTTCCTCTTCAATACTTATGTGACGGAAAGCACAGCCTCCACATTTACCAAAGAACTCGCAATCCGACTCTTTTCTGAGCAAGGAGGGGGTCAGGATTTCCAATACCTTTCCAACGGCGTAGCTTTTTGTAACCTTGATGATGAGGATTTTCACCTTGTCGCCAATGGCTGTAAAGGGAACGAAAACAACCTGAGAATCGATTTTTGCAATTCCGTTACCGTCACCGGATATATTTTCTATTTCAACTTCAAATACAGAATTCTTTTTTAACATCTTAGACTCCAAAACAAAATATAATAAAGTATACACCTTTTTTAGATATTTTTCAAGTATAAAATATAAATCGTGGAAAATAATAGTAGTGAACAAAAAGAAAGGTGGTAAATAAATGGCAACACTTACGACAAAAGAACTCGACGTAATTAAGTCTCAGCTTACGGGTGAAGAGAACATTGTGGCAAAATATAAGATGTACGCTTCAATGACAACAGATCCCGTAATCAAAGAGAAGCTTAACTGTATTGCAGGTAAGCATCAGGCTCATTTTGATACGCTCATTTCATTACTTCAGTAAAGGAGAAAAATATGGATTGTACTAACGCATGCTACACTGATAAAAACATTTTGACCGATGCCCTTGAAACCCAGAAGTTTGTTACAGGTGGTTATAATAATTCGGCAAATGAATGTGCGCACAACAACGTCAAGAACGTATTGATGGATATTCTCAACGAAGAGCATTGTATACTCCACGATGTATTTGACGAGATGTCGGCAAGAGGATGGTATCCTACAGAGGAAGCGCCATCCACAAAAGTTAACGAGGTAAAAACAAGCTTCACGGGAGCACAATAAACTATGGAGGGGCTGTAAAAAACTTTGTTTTTTTCAGCCCTTTGTTCTTTTCTGTGTTGCAATTATTAAAAAGATATGCTATAATGTAGGCACTTGGCTCAAGGAGGCATATATGTATATAACAAATGACGTAAAATACGTTGGTGTTAACGACCACGATATAGATTTATTTGAGGGACAGTACCTTGTACCGAATGGAATGTCGTACAATTCCTATATTATGCTTGACGAAAAGGTTGCAGTGTTTGATACGGTAGATGCAAGTTTTGCTCAGACGTGGCTTGAAAACATCAAGACGGTTTTGGAGGGACGTACTCCCGATTATCTTATAATTCAGCACATGGAGCCTGACCATTCGGCTAATATAACGTCGTTTATTAAGGAATATCCGGATGCGAAAATCGTTGCATCTTCCAAGGCTTTTCCTATGATGAAGAGCTTTTTCAATATGGATTTTTCAGATAAGGCAATTATAGTAGGCGACGGCGATACTCTTTCGCTCGGTAAGCATACGCTTACATTTATAACAGCCCCCATGGTTCATTGGCCTGAGGTAATTATGACCTATGACTCTTGCGACAAGGTGCTTTTTTCGGCAGATGCATTCGGAAAATTCGGTGCTCTTGACGTTGATGAAAAGTGGGAGGATGAGGCAAGGCGTTATTATATTGGAATCGTTGGAAAATATGGTGCGCAGGTACAGGCACTTCTCAAAAAAGCCGCAGCTCTCGATGTTGATATTATCTGCTCGCTTCACGGACCGATTTTGAATGAAAATCTTGGGAAATATATTGAGCTATATAAGAAGTGGTCAAGCTACGAGCCTGAAGAGAAAGGTGTTGTTATTGCATATACTTCGGTTTACAAAAACACAGCTAAAGCAGTTTTTAAGCTTGCAGAAATGCTCAGGGAAAAGGGCATAAAGACTGTAGTATACGACCTTGCAAGGTGCGATATATCTAAAGCAGTCGCCGATACCTTTCGCTACGATAAGCTTGTTCTTGCAACTACTACCTACAATGCTGATATATTTCCGTTTATGAAGAATTTTATCAATCATCTTACCGAAAGAAATTTCTCTGACCGAACGGTTGCAATGATAGAGAACGGAAGCTGGGCTCCGATGGCGATAAAGGTAATGCGTGAAATGCTTTCAAAGTGCAAAAATCTTACCTATACCGAAAATAATGTGAGAATTCTTTCTTCGCTTAACAATGATAGCAACGAACAGCTTGTCAGACTCGCTGACGAGATTTCGTTGAAATAAATATACTACAGGAGGGTTTTATTATGGCAAAGTACGTATGTACCGTGTGCGGCTGGATTTACGACGAAGAGGTCGGTGACGCTGAAAACGGAATTGAGGCAGGCACAAAATTCGAGGATTTGCCCGAGGATTTTGTATGTCCACTTTGTGGAGTCGGAAAAGACGAATTCACTGCAGAAGAGTAAAAAAGGCGATTTTTCGCCTTTTTTTGTTGACTTTTTATAGCTTCTCTGTTATCATATTTTTAATAAAACACAGGAGTAGAATGATGGAGAATATTATTATTGAAAACAAAGAGCTTTGTCTTACCGTTTCGCCCGAGTGTATTCCTCTCAGCCTTATTTGTAAGGCTACCGGCGAGGAATGTCTTGAAGTGGGAACTAACGTTTCGCTTTTTTCTCTTACCGAGGACAGGCCGTATAACAACGAAATAAAGCTCGCTCATCCAAATAAAAGAACCACCTTTCAGGCTAACAGCTTGCGAAGAGAAGGCAACAGACTTATCGTTGGCTTCGAGCTTATAACTTTCAAGGCGATTGTAGAGGTAAAGGAAGCCTCAGAATACGTTTCCTTTGAGCTCGTTGATTATATAATTGAGCAGAAGGACTTTGGTAACCTCACCATGACACCTCCTCCAACGGCAGAATTTCGTTTGATACAGTTACCCGTAAAGAACAGGCAGAATTTTGGAGAGTGGCTCAACGTATCTTGGGATGAAAAGGCTGCTGTAAATGTGCTCGCAAATTCACGTTGGGCAAAAATTGATTGTGAAAAGCGCGACGGCTACAGAATTATGTACGCCGACGCACTTCGTGATATCAAGCTCAAGGGGTGTTCTGCATCACTTATTGTAACACCCTCAGCAAGACTTCTTGACGCAATTGACTCTCTCGAAAGAGATTATAATTTGCCCCTCGGTGTTGAAAGCCGTCGTTCCGACGTGATTAACGCATCTATTTATTGGACGTCTAATATCAATCCAACTAATGTTGATGAGCATATTGAATACGTAAAGACGGCTGGCTTTAGATTGATGCTCGTTTATTATACCTCTTTCTTTGTAGAAGACCGTTATTCATATTGTGGAGACTACGATTATAACAATATGTATCCAAACGGAGACAACGATCTTAAGCTTGTAATTGATAAAATAAAGTCGGCAGGAATTATTCCGGGTATTCATTTTCTGCAGACCCACATCGGTATTAACAGCCGATACGTTACTCCGATTGCCGACCACAGACTCAATCTGACAAGACACTTTACTCTCGCAAGAGCTCTTGGCACTGATGACGATACGGTTTACGTTGAGCAAAACCCTGAGGGCTCGGTAATGCACCCGAAATGCAAAGTGCTTAAATTTGGTGGTGAGCTGATTCATTACGATGGCTATACTACTGAGCCTCCGTATGCGTTTACGGGATGTACGAGAGGTCATTTCAATACAAATGTTATTCCTCACGAGCTTGGCACAATCGGTGGAATACTTGACGTGAGCGAGTTCGGTGCATCAAGTGTTTATATTGACCAGAATACAAGTCTTCAGGACGAAGTGGCTCATAAGCTTGCAGATGCATACAACCTTGGCTTTGAGTTTATTTATTACGACGGCTCAGAGGGAGCTACCGTTCCGTATGAAATACATATTCCAAACGCTCAGTACAAGGTCTATGAAAAAACCGAGCGAAAGCCTCGCTTTTGCGAAGGTGCTGCAAAGGCTCATTTCAGCTGGCATATGCTGAGTGGAGGTAATGCGTTTGACAGATTTCCAACCGAAGTTTTTAAGCAGAAGATTGCAGAATTTCCTCTCGAAGAAGCAGGCAGAATTGCACAGGACTTTACGAGAGTTAATTTCGGATGGTGGGGATATTGGGATAATACGATGCCCGATATTGTAGAATATGGCACGAGCAAGGGTGCGTCGTGGGATTGCCCTGTCACCATACAAACCAACCTAAACGTATTCAAGAGCAACCTTCGTACTCCCGATAACCTTGAGATTATAAGACGTTGGGAGGACGTAAGAAGAAAGAAGTGGCTGACTCAGGAGCAAAAGGAAATGCTCAGAGCACCCGAAAAAGAGTTTATTCTCCTTGTTAACGAAACGGGAGACTATGAGCTCGTAGAGTATAAGAGGATTACTCTTCCGGCTGCACTTGACAAGATTACTGCCTATTCCTTTATGAGAGGCGACAAGGCTTACGTAGCCCTTTGGCACAACGAGAATAAGGCAGAAATAAAGCTTCCGATAACAGATGCTCTTATTTACGAAAACGAGCTTGGTGGAAGCAGACTTGACGTCGTAAGTGGCGACGGCTACTCGACGATTACGGTTGAGAATAGACGCTATCTTAGTGGCGTGAGCCTTGATAAGCTTGTAACTGCATTAGAAAACGCAACGCTATAAATTATAAAAGGAGATTTCGCCCGAAATCTCCTTAATGATATAAGAGAGAAAATGAACGGATTAAAAAAGACTGTTATAAAAATGCCAACCCTTGAAACGTCAAGACTTATACTTCGCAAGATTGAAAAGGACGATTACAAGGATATAAATGAGTATTCTTCAAATCCCGAGGTGTCTCGTTTTTTGACATGGTCTGAGCACGAGAGCCTTGACTATACAAAGGAATATACAAGATATATCATAAAGAAATATAAAACGGGCGAGTTTCTTGATTGGGCACTTGTCTTGAAGGCAAATTCTAAAATGATTGGTACGTGTGGATTTACCTCGTTTGATATAGCAAATTCCAAGGCTGAAATTGGTTATGTAATTTCAGATGATTATTGGAATAACTCCTACGCTACCGAGGCAGTACAGCGTGTAATGGAGTATGCTTTTCTCGAGCTCGGTATAAACAGACTTGAGGCTCGGACTATGGTCGGAAATATTGCCTCTGAAAAGCTTCTTGAAAAATGTGGCTTTTGTCTTGAGGGCGTGTTTACCGATGAGCTTTACGTGAAGGGCGAATTCAGGACTATCAAGCATTTTGCAATTTGCAAAAAGGATTATATGAAATGAAAAGAGTATTTTGCTTTTTCTCAATCGTTTTTGCTGTTTTTGCAGTTTCGGGAATTTTGTTAGGCACAGAGTTTTGCAAAATAGCAATGTGTTTAGTTCTTGTATTTGGAATTGCATTTACAGTTCTTTCAAAAGTTTATAATAAAGCAACCTTTTTAACGCTGTCCGTTTCTATGCTATTTGCTCTAACAGCGCTCCTTCTCGTCTGTTTTATCGAACTACCAAAGCTCGATGAGGCAAGAGGATATGACGGTGAGTATATAGAGGCAGAAGGTAAGATAAAGCGTATTTCGTATAGTGACGATTATACGGTGTTGAGTGTAAAATGTGATGAAGGTATAAATCAGAATGTTACACTTATATTGAGAAGAAACGGTAATACGGACGTAGACATCGGCAAGAGAATTGAGTTTAGTGGTGAGCTTAAGTTTGAGGACTCACTATACAATAAGGGGAACGAGTGTTTTCTTTCAACCTTTCCTACAAGCTATCGAATCGCAGATGAGACTGATCCGGTTGGCAATTTTGTTTTTACACTTAGAACCAAAATTCGCACAATTGCTGACGGAATGGAAAACTCACAGCTTGTAAAGGCAATGATGCTTGCAGATAAATCCGATATTGATGATGAGTTGAACGAGGACTTCAAGAGGCTTGGAACGTCACACCTTCTTGCAATTTCGGGCTTGCATCTTTCAATTATAGTAATGAGCTTTTACATGCTCCTGACAAGACTCGGAATCCATCATATTTTCTCTGCGATTTTATCCTCGATGCTTGCGCTCTTTTATATGCTTACAACGGGCTTTTCGCTTTCGCTTGTGAGAGCAGGGCAGATGATGATGGTATTCTTTCTCGCTCGTAGTCTCAGGAGAGCCAACGACTCTCTGACTTCACTGTTTATATCCGGCTTTTTAATTCTTGTGCATTCACCTTGGTCTGCTTTCAATATGGGCTTTCTGATGTCATTTTTTGCAACTTTTGGTATAATCGTTTTCGTACCACCGATTATGGAGGCGTATTATAAACGCTTGATTGACAATCGCGAGAAAGGGAAGAAGTATAGCAAAAAACAGATTTTTATTCATAAAATAACGGCATATCTTTTGTCAACGTCGGCAACTACTCTTTCGGCAAGTACACTGACTCTCCCGATAGTTTTATTGCTTTATAGTGAGGTATCTTTATTTTCTGTCGTGGGTAATTTGTTTTCGATTGCTATAGCAAAATACTTTCTTATATTTACCTTCGTATCGGTTGTCTTTTCTTGTATCGGTCTTGGTATTGCAGTTGCACCGATTACCTTTTTGTCGCATCTCTCGGGTAGTGCTTTCATTTTTATCACAAGGGCGTTATCATCAATTTCTCCCGAGTTGATTTTCGTTGACACTACCTTTGCTTTCGCATTGACAATTGCATTCATTATCCTGATTGCAGTTTTTGTCTGTTTTTCGAGAAAAATCTGGTCTCTTCCTGTTTTGGTTGTATCATCGACCTTAATGATTTTTGCATTTACCTTGATTTCTCCTCTCGTTTATTATAACGTTGCGCTGATTGACAGCGTAACTAAATTGGGCGCTAATACCACCCTTGTCAGATGGAGAGGGGAGGTCTATATATTAGACCAGACCAATTCAAATTCCAAGAAGTTATATGAGATTCCCGAACTTCTCGAAAACAACGGTATTGACAGAGTGGACAGAGTGTATTTTATCAATACAAAAAGCGAGCTTCCACTCAAAAGACTCGAAGCAATGCTTGACGAATTTGAAATCGAGGCTGTGACCGTAGTTGATATAAACGTCAATAGTAAAAACGAATATGAGTTTAAGGCTCTTTGCTATGAAAACGGAATAGAATATGAAAACTCATGGGAATACAACGATAAAACAGTTGATGGCATCGCGGCACGTACAGGCTACGATGGGTCAACATCATTTATGATTTATAACGGTGATAACGTATTTTGCAGTTATCGTTCATATACGAATTTTATGGATTTGACAGAGCTTTTCGAAGCCGATATAATTGTTTTTGACGGGGTAGAATGCTTTACTCCGATTGAGCCTACCGAAGAAAGAAGCTTCAGATTAAAAAAACATTGATACATAGAAAAAAACCTCTCGGATAAACTAATTCGGGAGGTTTTTTATGTTAGTTAGTAAAAAAATCAGTGAAAATTTGAAAGCACTCAGACACTCATTTCCCGAGGACAGCAGTGCTGATTTTATAATGGATGAATTCTTTATTGCCGGGCGACGGGCTTGTCTGTGTTTTTTCAACGGTTCTACAGACTCTCAGCTTCTTCTCAAGGTTCAGGAAAACTTGCTTTTAGTAAGTGAATTGCCAAAAACGATGGCAGAATTTTCAAGAAGCTATATACCTTTACCTGACAAAAAGCTTGAAAATGATATGACCTGCCTTGTCAATGCCGTTTTATCTGCAATGTCGGTTTTGATAATTGACGGATATAATAACGGAGTTATACTCGATAGCAAGGAGTATCCGTCTCGTTCAATTGAAGAGCCTGAGAAAAATAAAACAATGAGAGGCCCAAGAGACGGCTTTTGTGAAAGTGTATTCATCAACACTGCATTGATTCGACGTCGAATAAAGTCCGATAAGCTTGCTTTTTGTGATTATACTATCGGAAGTGAAACCAAAACTAAGGTCGTGCTTGCTTATATGAGGGATAAGTGCGACGTGAAGCTCGTAGAGGAAATGAAAAAAAGGCTGAACGCACTTGATATCCCTTCGCTTACCTTGAGTCAGCAGACATTGACGGATAAATTGTTTCTGAAAGGAAAAGCTTCAAAATTCAACCCGTTTCCACGCGTCAGATACGTTGAGAGACCTGACACTGCAGCCTCAATGATCGTTGAAGGAAAAATCGCAATTCTATGTGATACGAGCCCAAGCGTTATATTTTTCCCCGTAACTCTTTATGATATGGTAGAGGAAACCGACGATTATTATTTTCCACCCTTTACTGCGTCCTACTTGCGTTTTCTCAGAATTGTTATGCTATTCGTTTCTGTCTTCTTGTCCCCCTTGTGGCTTCTTGCAGTTACCTATTCAGCCTCTTTGCCGGCTTCACTTGAATTTCTGGTTGCAGACGTTGACGGATATCTACCTATCTGGCTTCAGCTAATAACTGTCGAAGTTATGATTGACGCCCTGAAAATTGCTTCCCTCAACACTCCAAACACAATTTCAAACTCACTAAGCGTAGTCAGTGGTCTCTTACTCAGTGATTTCGCTGTCACTGCAGGCTGGCTTGTTCCACAGACGATTTTGTATTCGGCAGTCTCTTCTATTGCCAATTTTATTCCAACTAACTATGAGCTTGGTTACGCTTTCAAGTTCTGGCGAATATCTTTAATTGCTTTGACTGCAATTTTTGGAGTTTTCGGCTTTATTGGAGGTACAGCGCTCTTTGTAGTCTTGCTGATACTGAACAGAAGTCGTGTGAATAAAGACTTTTTGTTTCCTTTTTATCCAAAAAGTCGCAGAGGCATCTTCAAGATATTTGTCAGAACCGAAAAAGGTAAAGAATAATACTTGACAAAACACATCTCTTATGCTACAATAAAAGTGTCTCAAATGATACAGTTTAGAAGGAGATGCTATGACGAAGAATAAATTGGTAGAAATGCTCAGGTCTTTTCCCTTGTTTGCCGATGTAGATAACCTTGAAGTTTATATCAATCAAACCCCACCCAAAACAACAGAGCTTAAAGCAGGTGAGAGACTCAATATAAAAAATTCACTTGCTTTGTTTGTTGACGGTAAGGCAGATATAGTCAAGGAAGGGGATAGCAAAAGCGTATATCTGAAAACGCTCGATTCTCCTACACTACTTGGATTGGCAACGTTGTTCGACAGCGAGGGAAGGTATATATCGACTCTTGTTGCAAAAACCGATTGCGTTTTGTTAGTCTTTTCAGAAGATTTTGTCAAGAGTATCATTTTGCAAAATTCTGAGTTTTCTCTCGCTCTTGTCAAGCTTTTGTGCCAAAAGGTCAGGTATCTCAATAAAAGAATTCATTTTTACACTTGTTCTGATGCCGAGGAAAAGCTGCACGAATTTTTGCTTTCTTCAGCAGACAGCGAGGGCAAGGTAGTGATGTCAATGTCAAAGCTGTCTGATATACTTTCAATAGCAAGAGCATCTTTGTACCGTGCTATATGCTCTCTTGAAGAAAAGGGGCTCATTTATAAAGAAGGCAAAAAGATAATTATAATAAAGTGAGGAAAAAACTATGAAAAAAACGTTAATAATTTTACTTGCAATTTCTCTTTTGCTTTTCGCTGGCTGTACAGCCGAAAAGCCTGCAGAAACACCGATTGACGAAAATGTTAACGTAGAAGAAAACGTAGAATTGAAGGTGGCAGACGTAACAAGAGTTATGGCACTTAAAGGCCCTACGGGTATGGGAATGGCTAAGATGGTCAACGATGCTGATGAAAAGTATACCTTTTCACTTACTTCAACACCTACCGACGTAACTGCAGCGGTAATTTCAAACAATGTTGATATAGCAGCGGTACCGACAAATCTTGCATCTGTTTTGTATAACAAGACCGAGGGAGAGGTGCAGGTGCTTGCACTCAATACTCTTGGCGTATTGTATATTCTTAATACAGACTCAACTATAGCTACACTTGAGGACCTTAAGGGCAAGACCATCGGCGCAACGGGTCAGGCTTCAACTCCCGAGTATATTCTCAACTACGTTCTTAAAATGAATGGAATTGATCCTGTGAACGACCTTACAATCGAGTGGTATACAGACCACGCAGAGCTTGCAACAAGAATGGCAACGGGTGAGGTTACTATTGGTATGCTTCCCGAGCCCAACGTCAGCACAGTTATGATGAAAAACTCAGACTGCAAGGCTGTGATAAATATGACCGACGAGTGGAACAAAATCGCTCCCGAATCTGCTCTCGTCCAGGGCTGTATAGTAGTGAGAAAGGCTTTTGCCGAGCAATATCCCGATTCTGTCAAGAGCTTTCTTGAGGAATATGCCGAGTCGGTTGACTTTGCAAATAACGACGAAACTGCTCCCGACGTGATTACTCAGGTAGGCATTGTCGGAAGCGCTGAAATTGCAAAGAGAGCAATTCCGAATTGTAACATCGTATACGTTGATTATAATGACGGAATGAAGGAAAAGCTGTCTGGATTTCTGAAGGTTTTGTTTGATGCCAACCCTCAGGGTGTAGGTGGAAAGCTTCCTACAGACGACTTCTATTATGAAAATAAATAAAAGGCTTTACACGCCATTATCGATTATGTTTTGGCTCGCAGTATGGCAGATTTTAGCAATGCTTGTCGATAAGTCCATACTGCTGCCATCACCCGTTGAAACAGTAAGTGTATTTTTTTCTCTTGCTTGTCAATTTAGGTTCTGGCTAATTTGCTTTACCTCTGTCAAGAGCATTTTCCTTGGCGTTCTGCTCGGAGTTCTACTTGGTATTCTGATTGGTGCGCTTTCCTATCTTAGCTCTGTTGCAAGATATTTTTTCGAGCCCCTTTTATCGCTCGTCAAAGCTACTCCTATTGCATCGATTATCATACTCTTTCTCGTCTGGATTGGTAAAAATCACATTCCATACGTTATTTCGCTTATGATGGTTACCCCGATTGTTGCATCCAATGTGTTAGAAGGACTTGAAAACATAGATAAAAAGCTTTGGGAGGTTACGAGGGTATATAAGCTCAGCTTTTCAAAAAGCTGGAAGGTTCTCTACCGACATAGTCTGATGCCATATTTTATGGCATCCTTGAAAAGTGGAATAGCTTTGGCATGGAAGGCAGGTATTGCTGCCGAGGTTCTTTGCACCCCCGATAATTCTATTGGTAAAATGCTCTACGAGTCACAGATTTATCTCGAAACACCTACTCTTTTTGCTTGGACGTTAACAGTTATTTTATTGAGCTACATACTTGAAAAGCTGGTACTGTCCGTGTCGTATAGATTGCTTGGAGGTGTAGCAAATGCTTGAGCTAAAAAACATTTACAAAGCGTTTGATAAAAAGGTGGTAATCAGCAATTTTTCGCTGGCGCTTAACGATGGTGAGCGACTTGCACTCATTGCATATTCGGGCAGTGGAAAAACCACGCTTTTCAGAATTATTGCAGGACTTGATAAACGCTTTGAAGGTAAGAGAACAGTCAATTCAAGAATAGCGTACGTCTTTCAGGAGGACAGACTTTTTGAAAAGTCAACGGTTTTGGAAAACGTTACCGTAGTTGCCAATAAGGATAAAGCCTTGGCTGAACGCTTGTTAACCGAGCTCGGACTCGGTGACTCAATTAATCTTTATCCGAATAGTCTTTCGGGTGGTATGAAAAGGCGAGTGGAAATTGCCCGTGCGCTTTTCAGCGATGCAGAGCTCGTTTTGTTTGACGAGTGCTTTAACGGACTCGACGATGAAACGAAAAGGGAAACTGCCCACGTTATCAATCGTTATACTGAAAACAAAACGGTATTGCTTATTACTCACGACCAAACCGAAGCACAGTTACTTAATTGTAATATCGTAAAATACGATACCTTTAATAACGGGCTATAAAAGTTTATATCACAAAAAAACAAGGGGAGGCTTTTGGTTTCAAAAGCCTCCCCAATCTGTTTTTGACAGCCCTATTGATTTTTTTGTTTTTGCTTTTCTTTGCGATTAGCTTTTTTTTCGTGATGCATTTCTCTTTTATCTTCAATCAGCGCGTAAAGCTTTGTCCCTCTTAGCTTATCTGTTGCATATTGATAGTACCTATTATTTTTCAAAAAGTGCTGGAATCGCTTTGAGCCTCTTCCAAAGCATAAAAGCGAAGCAAGCAGAAAGGGGATTTGTGGTATAACGGGTAACATTAAACCGATTGTCCCAAGTATAAGTAATACTGCGCCTGATATCCACCATATAATATTTTTCATTTCCTTCTCCATGTTGTTTTAAGCTCACATTATCGGGAACACTACATATTTTATCCCGAAATATTTTACTTGTCAATATTTTTGTGATTTTATTTTTCAAATAGAAATAGTGCAGTAGTTTAATCTTGCTACTACACTATTTTTTATCATATAGGAAATTGCTTTGAATTAACCTCGCCGTTTTGCCTTGCTTTAGTTTAGAAAAAGTAAGGATAGGCGAGATTCGCCAGCGACGGCTCGTCGCTTTTTTATTACAATATTATGCAGATAAGACCGTTGCTGCCCTCATTTACAATCTTTTGGAGCGTCTGTCCGATTTTATCTCTTGCATCCTGAGGCATATGGTCGAGCTTGGCATTCAGTCCCTCGTTAACAAGGCAGTAAAGTGATTTACCAAACATATTTGATTCCCATAATCCTCGGGGATTTTCCTCAAATTCGTTGAGCAGAAATTTGACCATTTCTTCAGATTGCTTCTCGCTTCCGACTATTGGATTAATTTCGGTTTTAATCTTTGCTTTAATCATGTGAATTGAATCTGCGCATGCCTTTAGTTTTACACCGTAACCACCCGATTGCTTTATTATTTCCGGCTCTTCGAGAATAAGGTCGTCAACCTGAGGCACGACAATACCGTAGCCTGTTTCTTCGACACCTCTCAGCGCTTCTTCAATTTTTCTGTATTTTTCGTTTATTTTTCCAAGCTCAGATAGAACAAGATAAAGCTCTTTATCGTCTCTGATTTCGCTTTGGAGCTCATTGCTTATTGCGCTGTAAAACAGCTTCTCGTTTACGTCTACCTTGATTGCTGTACGCCCGTTTCCAAGCTCGGATGACTGAATTTTTACGTTGCTGATATTTTCGTTTTCTGAAAGTGCTTGAATGCAGTTATGAATTGATGCAACTGAGTTGATTTCCTCGGCAGTGTTTTTTAACAAACTCTCGAGCTCTTTTCTTATTGGGTGATTTGTATGTAATGCTGAAATCCATTTTGGAGAAATGAAGGTAACCTCGGTTACCGGGAATTCAAAAAGACAAAGCTCAAGTATATGCTCGATGTCATCGCTACCCATTTCAAGACAGTTAATCAGCGCAACGGGTACATTATATTTTCTTTCAAGCTCAAGTGCCGTCTCAATGCTTTTGTCAGAGTCGGGAGTGCTTGAATTTAATACGATTATAAAGGGCTTTCCACTTGCCTTGAGGTCATTGACTACTCTTCTTTCACTTTCCTCGTAGGAAGAGCGTTCAAGCTCACCAAAGCTACCGTCTGTGGTTACCATTATACCTATTGTGGAATGTTCCTTTATTACCTTTTTAGTGCCCGTTTCGGCAGCAACCTCAAATGGAACGGGGGAGGACGACCAGGGAGTCATAACCATTCTTTCTTCACCGTTTTCTGTTACCCCGTTAGCACCGTCAACCATATATCCTACGCAGTCAACGAGCTTGACGTTCAGAGCGACGTTGCCCTGCAAGGAAATCTTAACAGCCTTTTCGGGTATAAATTTCGGCTCTGTAGTCATAACAGTTTTACCGGCAGCACTTTGTGGTATTTCGTCAATTGCACGAGCCCTTTCGTCCTGATTTTCGATTTCAGGGATAATAAGAGTTTCCATAAATTTTTTAATAAAGGTTGATTTTCCGACTCTTACAGGACCAACTACACCGATGTACACGTCCCCGTTGGTGCGCGTTGCTATATCAGAGTAAATTTTAGTATTGTTCATTTGTCATCCTCCACATTGTTTTATGGTAATAATTATGCAAATGATTAAAAAAATATAACTAAAAGTAAAAATTAACAAAAAATCAAGATTATTTTGAAAATTTGTCTTTTCAAATCGCAAAATCTGTGTTATAATATTTGCGATATTAATTTCGACTTATCAACGAGGTGAAAAATATGAAATGTCCTGCTTGTGGCTTTGCTGAAAGCAAGGTACTTGATTCAAGACCTACCGAAGAGGGAGAAGCAATAAGACGTCGACGCGAATGTCTGTCGTGCCAGAAAAGGTTTACTACATACGAAAGACTTGAGCTGATGCCGATTGTTGTTGTAAAAAAGGATAAATCAAGAGAAGCATTTGACAGAACTAAAATTCTCAACGGTATGATAAGAGCTTGCGAAAAGAGACCTGTTTCAATTGCTGTAATCGAAAGAGCAGTTGCAGATATTGAGTCGAATATATATAATTCCCTTCAGAGTGAGATAAGCAGTACAGCAATCGGCGAGCTTGTTATGGACGCGCTTAAGGGTATTGACGAGGTAGCGTACGTTCGATTTGCATCTGTTTATCGTCAGTTTAAGGATATAAACACCTTTATGGATGAATTGAAGGTTCTTTTGAAGAATCAGGATTAAGAAAGGTTAAATGATGAAATCACAGTTCAAAGTTTCAACAATAAGCTTTTTAATAGCTTTAGCATTGTTTTTAACGGTCTTTGGTCTGATTGCTTATTTTTCCATATCGGGCTTTATAAATGATGACGAGACCGAAGTATCCGAAAGAATCACCCCTGACGAAATTGGGACGGATGACCTCGTTGAAGCTCCACCAATTGCTCCCGATGAAGTAGAGAAAATTGAAGGGGAGAGCTTCACAGTACTTATTGCAGGTTATGACCTTCAGAAAATAGGGTTTGATGCAATGCTTGTTTTAGACGTAAATAAGGAAACGCAAAAGGCAACTGTTTATCCTATAAACGTTGATACCAAGGTTTACGTAGGTCACGGCGACTCCAATTCACTCAACGTCAGAATGGGCGACCTTATCAAGTATAAGGATATGAACTACGTTCTTGATAAGCTCAATGCAACAACAGGCTTGAAGATAGAATACTACGTTACTTTTACAGCTCAGGGCTTTATCGATGCCTTTGACGCCTTTAATAAAAACGGTGATTATCAGTATAAAGTTCCAAAGGATATGGAGCACTTATATGCAGAACCCGTTGAAAAGCCGAATGAAGAGCTTGTCGAAGAGCCGTCTGAAAATCCGGAAGCTGTCGATATGACGGTTTACAATATTTCGTTTAAGAAGGGCGACGTTATCACCAAGGGTATAGACGTTTATAATATGCTCAGATATAAGGGTGACTCAGCCTCGGACAGAATAACGAGACAAGCTACGTTTGCCAAGGACGTAATTGCCAAGATTATTCCTTCTCGCTTCAAGGAAGGTAACCTCTCGGCAATCATCGATACAGTTAAGGCACTCCTTGAGCTTACAAGCTCAATCAGTACCAACTTCAGCGCTGAGACTTTTATAACAGAGACTTTTGATTTAATATCCGTAATCCCAAGCTTTTCAATGTCAACGGTTACGAAGTATACGTCCGGAATAACTAATTTCAAATAAAACAGAGGTCTAAATGAAAAACAACAGAACGAAAATTTTAACAATAATCATCGCCTTTGCCTTGATGCTTACTCTTGCAGTTTCAACGCTTGGCGCAACCGATAACGATCCACTCGTTACTCTCAGCTACATAAACGAAACGGTAATTCCTAAGATTACCGAGGACGTTAAAAACGCCGTGCTTGCAGTATTGAACGCAAATTATGGTGCAACTCCGGAGGAAACTCCCACCGAAACACCTGCAGAAGAGCCCGAGCAGGAGACCCCTGCAGAAGCTCCTGCTGTTCAGGAGGTCGACTTGTCTTCTGTAAAATATAACGTTGTATTGCTCAAGCAGGGCGAAAAACTCTTTGCGACGGGTGATATAACCGAGTCAACCGAAATAATTCTCAGAGCAGGAGAAGTAACTACAATTTCTCCCTTCGGCGATCAGGGTATTGCAGACCTGACAGCTTCAAAGGAGCTTTATAACAACGATCCACTCGTTAAGAACAACTATTGTCTTATACCTCGTGGAAGTGATGGAAGAGGCATTTACGCCGAAAACGGCGATGCATATATTTTGGTGAGAGGAGAATACGAAATTGTTCAAAAGTAAAAAGATTATAAGAATTATTGCTCTTGTACTTGCAATACTTATGGTACTTGGACTTGCAGTTGTTGCAATAGAAGCATTGGCTGCTACAGAAATCGGTGGAGAGGTAATCTCCACCGTAGCCCTCTCATCGCCCGAACTTTCTTCGGGTTATTTTTATCTCACCGACACGACAAAATCAACACGTGATATCTCAGCTTTAGTGCCTCATCTTGATGCAGTAACACAGCCTATCAGGGTAGGTGTCTTTTATATCTACGGCTCAAATAACTGTCTCGCCTTCAGTCATAACATTTCGTCAACAGAGGGTGGACTCGTTATGTATTCGACTTTTGACGACGACTATACTTTTTATAAAACAAGTGACGTCGGCGTTACCGTTATGCGTGACTTTTCGGCAAAAAAGAACTCTAACAACGCCTACTATCACACTACCTCGGGCAACACCCACATAATATATCACTGTATAACCGAAGAGCCCGTTCCTCTTGAAGAAGTCGATAGGGTAATCGAAGCTTATAAAAATATTCTTGGAAACGACACCGTTGTCTTTCCACTATACGTGAGTGGAAAGGCATACGTAGCTGTTGGCACTTACGCAAACAAGGACGCATCTCTTGCAGATTGCGAGAATATGAAGAATAAGCTCGGCGTTTCCTTCATTCCGAGAACGCCTAACAATACTTCAATCAGCGTAGTTGAAACCAATTCGGGAAAAATTCTATTCAAGATTGATACTCAGGACCAGGCGCTCTACGTAAGACCTTTGCAAAACTATGAAAATCAGAACTATATAAAGAGCGCTGTAGGTAATATTTTCGACGGTACTTTTGAGTATAAAACAACTATTAACGGAATGTACCTTGTGAATATTCTCGATATCGACGATTACGTAAAAAGTGTATTGCCTTACGAGATTATGTCTACCTGGCCCGAGGAATGTCTGAAAGCATTTTCAATTGTAGTACGTTCGTATACTCTTTCTATGCTTGGAAAATCGCATAGGAACGAGGATTTTGATATGTGCGATGAAACACATTGCCAAGCCTATAGAGGACGGCTTCGTTCCACAAGTAAAACAGATGCAGCAGTCGATGCAACAAGCAATACCGTTCTTGCATATAACTCCAAGGTATGCGAAACCTTTTATCACGCAATATCAGGTGGCATAACCGAGTCTTGTGAGCTTGTATGGGGTGGCACGGGATATCCCTATCTCATATCACAGCCCGTCCCCGACGAGGAGTATTGGAATTACACCAACGGAATCTGGAAATTTGAGGTCTCAGAAAAAGAATTATTCAATTATCTTCAAAACCAATCGACAGTTGCTCGTTACGTTAAAAATCCGATTACCTCGGTAAGAATTTCAAAATATACCGACGCAGGCTATGCCTACGAGCTCGAAATTACAGATTCAAGTGGAACTGTTTCCACCTTCACCAAGAGTGATAATATCCGTAATATACTCACAAAATACGCAAAAAGCCCTCGACTTACCATCGGCAAGAGCGTTGATGTCGCAGTTAACGATGGCACTACCAAGGCAATTGACCCGTATAATATTGTTCATACCGATAAGGATGGCAACACCGTTATTACAACCTCAAGAGTAGGTGGGGACGTTGTTAAAGAGGTAATAAGTGGTACGGGCGAAATTACAAAGCTTCCCGAGGCAAGTGAGGATAATTATATCATTTCCGGTACAGGCTGGGGACACGGCGTAGGACTCAGTCAGTACGGAGCAAAGGATATGGCAGAAAACGGATACCTCTGGAACGAAATTGTGACCTACTTTTTCCCGGGTGCGTATCTTGCAAAGCTTGATAACCTTTCGGTTGATATAATGCAAGAAGGCACAGAATCACCCGACAAGCCTCCGGTAACTCCCGACACTCCTGCGCAGGAGGACGAAGAGCCTGAGGACACTCCCGACGATTCAAATCAGGATATCCTCGAAGGCGAAGAAACAATCGACGACAGTGTCAAGGACGAAGAAGTTCAGGACGCTTATGAAGGCTTCAAACCGATAAGAGTAGTGTAAAAATAATAGGATTGACGGTTTTTTCGTCAATCCCTATTTTTTAGCTTTTTATATTTCGTGTATTTCACTATGGCTGATTACATTATGTTTGCAACCTTCAGTACGAGCGCCTGCGTCTTTCCGTCGATGATTTCGCCACTCATAACCATTTCAACGGCTTTGTCAAGTGGTATTTTTATAACGTCAAGAAACTCGTCCTCGTCGAGCTCAAGCTCACCGAAATGTAGTCCCTTTGCAAGATAAAGCCTTATATTTTCATCAGAAAATCCTGCAGTTGATATAAAATCGCCCATATAGATTATTTCATCTGCGCTACAGCCGGTCTCTTCCTTCAATTCGCGCTTGGCGCATTCAAACGGGTCCTCGCCAATATGGTCAAGCTTTCCTGCAGGCAGCTCCAAAAGCTCTCGTTCAATCGGGTATCGGTATTGCTTGACGAAAATTAATTCTCTATTGTCTGTAAGAGGCGCAATGCAGGCAGCGCCCTTGTGCCTTGCAACGTCACGTGTAGCAACAGCTCCGTTTTCAAGCTCTACTGTGTCAAGATAAACCTTAATTACGTAGCCGTCATATTTGAGTTCACTTTTAATCTTCTTTTCGATATGCATAACCGTCACCTAAAAGCTGATTATTTCATTGTAGGTATCAATTGCAAACTTGTCTGTCATACCTGATATGTATGTAATAATTGCTTTTTTATATTCCTTTTCATTGTCAATGTTAAAAATAATTTCGTTCTTGTATTCTTCGCTCTTGTGCTCGGTGTAACCGATGAGCCAAGAAACAAAGCGCTCTATGATTTTCGGATAGTGCTGAGATATTTTGGCAAGCTCGTCGAAGGTTGCGCTGCCACGCCACGCCTCAGCCAAGAGCTCATAAATTTGATTGATAACAAGCTTGAAAAACTTGTCCGAGTATTCGACTCTCTTGCAACGGTAGATGTTCT
Source organism: Eubacteriales bacterium (assembly GCA_045590615.1). Classification (GTDB taxonomy): domain Bacteria; phylum Bacillota; class Clostridia; order Oscillospirales; family SIG627; genus RGIG6353. The sequence goes on along the minus strand of JAZNRH010000022.1, from coordinate 14,309 downwards.
CGAGATTAAACTTGTTAACCACGTCCATTGCCTTTTTGATTGCAGGGGAGAGCGCTATGCCACGTTCGGGAGAAGAGTTGTGACACACGTCGGTAATTAAACGATTGATGAGAATAGTATTGTTCATTTTCTCACCGAGTACCTCAGACAGCTCCTCTTGAATTTCATTGATTTTACCCTTCGGAAAAATGTTGAGACCGATTGCGTCGTTTATGTCTCTGCCAATGTAGGAAATTCTGTCTGATATTTTAACAACACAGCCCTCATAGGTGTAGGGCTCAAAAATGCTCGGTGCAGTAAAATCTTTTTCAAGGTCTATTGCTTCGTCTCTCGGTATAATTCCGTCTTGAGTAACCTCTCCGCAATGAGATACTATTCCGTCTCTGACGGCATAGGTAAGGTTGAGATTCCTTCTGCACTTTTCATAGTCCTCAAGAAGCTCCATTTTGTCAACAATCCACAGGCCGTTTCTTTCGTGCCAGAAGGATTCACCGATTTCTCTTACGGAAATTTCGGAAAGGAACTTTTCGCCCTTATGACCAAACGGTGCATGTCCGATATCGTGAGCAACAGAAATGGCTCTCGTCAGCTCGGTGTTGAGTCCGAGATACTTAGCAATAGTATAGCTAATCGACTCAACGTGATTTACGTGCTCTATTCTTGTGCACACGTGGTCGCTTTGTGGGGAGAAAAAGACCTGAGTTTTATTTCTGAGCCTTCTATAAGCCGAGGAATTGATAATTCTCGTATAATCTCTTACAAATACTCCACGCATATCTCCGTCCTGATGATAAAGTGGAGTGTTTCTTTTTGTTATTTCTTCCCATTTTGGATTGTGCTCGTTAGCTGCATAATCCTTAAGTATACCTTCCATAAGCTCACCTCAGCTAAATTATAGCAAAAAAAGTCAGCTTTTACAACACTTTTTGTAAATTAAGCTTTATTTTTTACACAGCATACGCAATTGTCGACTAAAATGATGTCGTCTCCTATTCTTACAATGTCGTCAAGAGAGAATTTTCTCGTCTCTTTTTTGAAGGTGAAAATGCCCTTACATCTCTTTACAGTGCAAAAGCATTTTATCATTCCACATTCCATATCGACCTCGGCATCACAAATATAACCCAATCTTTCACCTGTGCAGGTGTTTACAATTTCCTTTGAAAATAAGCACGAGAGCGTTATTGCTTTTGTATTGTTCATCATAAATCCTCCTAAAAAATACCCGATTGCTTAATTATATCTTTTTTTAACTGATTTATGATTTTTTTCTCAAGCCTTGATATATAGGATTGTGAAATCCCCATACTGTCTGCAAGCTCCTTTTGTGTCAGCTCCTTTTTTCCACAAAGCCCAAATCTTGTGCAGATTATTTCTTTATCTCTTTCTGACAGCCTTTCTATAGCCTTATGTATAATAAATTTTTCTTCTTCAGCTTCAAGTCCTTTTTGTACGTCGTCGCTGTCGCTGCCGAGTATATCCCCGAGCAATAGCTCGTTTCCGTCCCAATCCGTATTAATCGGCTCGTCGATTGAGACCTCAAGCTTGAGTGAATTTGTTTTTCTGATATACATAAGAATTTCGTTTTCAATACACTTTGATGCGTAGGTGGCTATCTTTATATTTTTGGTTGGATTAAAGGTATTTATTGCCTTTACAAGTCCAATAGTTCCGATTGAAATAAGGTCGTCTGTGCCGATGTTGGTGCTCTCAAACTTTTTTGAAATGTAAACCACAAGCCTTAAGTTGTGTGAAATCAGCTTTTCACGGCAAGCTTTTACTACCTCTGTATCCTCACTTAACAGACCGTTGAGTGTTTCTTTTTCTTCTTCATTTGAAAGTGGAGGTGGAAGAGCTATGTTGGTGTTAACGTAATAACACTCGCTCAATATTAATCTTTTTATTAAATTTTTTATTTTTTTCAATATATTAAACATAGTATACTCACCTTTATTATATTAACGGAGCAATTCCGTCAAAGCCTGCAAATTTTCCATTGGTAATATCTGGTACGATAATAAAATCCTCATTATTGTATCTTTTTTCACTGAATTCAAGCTTGTCCGGTATAAAGCCCAGAACCTCACTACGACCACTTGTTGTATCAATGGGGATTACAAAGCTTTTTTTGCCTTGTAAAGCTTCAAAAACTTTTCCAAGCGCCGCGACTTTTATAAAAATGACCCTTCTGCCCGTTGTGGCTTCTCTTGCAAGATTTCCACTGTCTATCATTAAATTTGCTCTTGCTTTTTCACCATTGTGAAAAACTGTAACGCTTGTTGAAACGCATTTAATTCTGTTTTTAGTAATTGCTTGCATTATAGTGAATATCAGCGCAGAAGCCGAAGAAACCAAAAGCAGAATTGATGCCGAAATAATAGAATTTTTTTCAAAAGCTGAGCTGATATTTTTAATTGCACTAATACTGCCACCGATAAAAAGCTGTGTGCAGATAAAAACAAAAAATGCCGGAACAGTTTTCTTTTGAGTTACGAAAAAAATCATTATTATAGCAGTAAAAATATGTAAAATCACCGGCAAAGAAAAGATCAAGTTAAAAAAAGAATACAAAGAGCCGATCATAGCTGCAATAAATACTCTTTTTCTTGATTTTGGCAGAAGACAAATTTTTTCAACAGATATAAGTGACACATAATCAATAAAGAAATTTATAGCTAAATATATATCAACGTAAATTTCAATCACCTCGCATTTATTATAGTCCTACTTTGTGTAAATAAATGTCAAAATCCGTATTGCAAAAAAGTATAAAATGATGTATCATATTATTATAAAAACAGGGAGGTATATTATGAGATCATCACAGCAAAAGCTGAAGCTGCTTTATCTTTTGAGAATTCTTATCGAGAATACAGATGACGAGCATTCTCTGACTATAGCCGATATTATTTCCCGTTTGGCAGAGCAGGGCATTTCGGCAGAGAGAAAGAGTATATACGACGATATCGAATGCCTCAAGCTGTTTGGTATTGACGTATGCACTGAAAAGGGCAAGTCCTTTGGATATTACGTTGCAAGTCGTGATTTCGAGCTTCCCGAGCTCAAACTGTTGGTTGACAGCGTTCAATCCTCAAAGTTTATTACGCACAAAAAAAGTATGGAGCTGATTTCAAAAATCGAAAAGCTGACAAGCACTTACAATGCAAGAAAGCTCGACAGACAGGTTTTCGTTACCAACAGAGTTAAGACCTTCAACGAGCGCATTTATTATAACGTTGATAAAATACACGAGGCAATAGCAAACGAGCGACAAATCACCTTCAAGTATTTTGAGCTTGATATAAATAAAGAAAAATCTTACAGAAAAAACGGTGAGCTTTATACTGAATCACCGATATCACTTTCGTGGGATGATGAAAATTATTATTTAATTACCTATAAGGATAAATACAAGGCGTTCACTCATTATAGAGTTGATAAAATGGATGATATAAACATCATTGACACAAAAAGGGTACTACCGGAAAACGATTTTGACCTGTCCTCATATACAAAGCGTGTTTTTTCTATGTTCGGTGGACAAGAAGTGAGCGTTACTATCGAATTTGACAAGTCTCTTCTTGGCGTATTTTACGATAGATTTGGTACAGACATTACGGTGCTGAAGGCAGATGAGCACTATCAATCAACACTCAGGGTAGCCGTCAGTCCACAGTTCTTTGCCTGGATAATGAGCTTTGGAAATAAAGTGAAAATTATTTCTCCTGATTTCGTAATAGAAGAGCAGAAAAAGCTGCTCAAAGAAATCTCAGATAACTATAAATAAATTAAAAATTCAAAATATCATTTTACTGTCCGTTTTATCGTACACTCCTTTTGATATAATTTAATCAAAGAAAAGGAGTGATAAATATGAAAAAGATTATTAGACATATTGTAGATAGCAACGGAACGGGCGCATTACTCAGAGGTGGCGTGAACATTCTGCCATTTTTTGGGCTTGCTCTCCTCGTCAACGCATCAACCACGGGCATGGTCTTCGGCGTAATTTTTATATTGCTTGGACTTCTTACCTGGACCTTTAAGGATTAGTTGTTGTAAAGTAGCAATAATAGTCCAAATTTCAGTAATTTTTTCTGATGTGATTGACAAGTAAAAGTTAAATGGTATAATCTAAGTTGGTGATGAATTTGGAAACATTATATTATACGGTCATAAAAATCGAAGGCGAATATGCTTACTTAAAGGACAACGATTCGGGCAATGAAGTTTTTATTGCCCTTGCGTTGTTGCCTGCCGGAACAGACCTTGGAAGTAAGCTTAAATGCGAAATGTTTCAATATGAATTAATTGATTAGGAGAACAATTATGATTTCGTTTAACAATGCAGTAGAAAAGCACAGAGAAAAAATTTTAGAAGCTGAACGCTACATCTGGAAAAATCCCGAAACAGGTTATAAGGAGTATAAGACGTCTCGCTATATGGCAGAGGTTTTTCAAAGCTTTGGATATGAATTGACCTTTGCCGAGGGGATTACGGGCTTTTATACAACAATTGATACGGGCAGGGAAGGACCTACGCTTTTAATCCTTGCCGAGCTTGATTCGATTATCTGCCCTGAACATCCGGAAGCCGATAAGGAAACGGGTGCAGTTCATTCTTGTGGCCATAATGCGCAGTGCGCTGCTATGGTAGGTATTGCCGGCGCTTTGAAGGAAGAGGGAATTCTTGATACCCTTTCGGGAAAAATCAAGCTTTGTCTTGTTCCTGCCGAGGAGTTACTTGAAATTGAATACAGAAGCAATCTGATTAAAGAGGGCAAAATCAAATACTATGGTGGCAAGGGCGAATTTTTGTACCGAGGATATTTTGATGACGTTGATATTGCCTTTATGGTTCATACCTCTTCCACGTTTGCATCGATAAAAGGAGGAGTTGGTTGTATTGCCAAGAAGATTGTTTACAAAGGTGTAGCTTCACACGCAGGTGGCTCGCCCTGGAACGGAAAAAACGCCCTTTATGCTGCAACCTGTGGCTTGAATGCCGCAAATGCAATTCGTGAAACCTTTAAGGAAGCTGATATAATAAGATTTCATCCTATAGTTACGAGTGGAGGCTCAATGGTAAATGCAATACCGTCGGTTGCTACCCTTGAAAGCTACGTAAGAGGTTCGAGCTTTGATGCAATTATTCAGGCAAATAAACGAATTAACCAAGCGCTTATCGGAGCAGCCTTGTCGCTTGGAACGAATATCGAGATCAACGATATGCCCGGCTATGCTCCCTTCAAGAACGATGAAGGCTTGCTTAAGGTAACTCAGGAGGCAGTTAATAACGCTCTTCCCGAAGAGGAATTTCACGCAAGAGATTCAATCAGCTCGGGTAGTACGGATATGGGTGATTTATCTTGCGTTATGCCTATAGTACACCCGTATGCAGGAGGCGCATCCGGTAATTCTCACGGTAGTGACTATTATATTGTAGACCCCGAAAAAGCGTGCGTTGGCAGTGCGAAGCTGCAGATGGAAATGCTCAGACTTTTGCTTTCTGATAACGCTGCAAGAGCCAAGAAAATCATTGCTGATTATAAGCCTTTGTTCAGCACAAAGAAAGAATATTTCGACTATGTTGATTCACTTAATATGTCGGGTGACAGAATAGAATATACCGAACACGGTGCAAAAATTAAGCTTTAAGGTGAAAAAATGAAGTCTAATAATTATTACGCAAGCTATAATGATTATATGGTTTGCTACAACGTTGATAGCTATACTCTTACTGTTACTCATTCTCCGACAAGGTCAAAAGCGACAATGATATTGGACGGCTTGTGGCTTGAAGATGAGGAGATTTATAAAATGTCAGACTATGACGGTTGTATCCCTCGCACCATTGTAAAGTCACAGGAAGAGACACACGAGCTCTGTGTTACCTTTAAGACTGATAAACCTGAAATGCCAAAATGTGAATTGCATATATATGCAACGCCAAAGGGCATTACTCTCACCGTTTATGAAATAAGTAACTATACAATTAGAATTAAAGGCGATATAACTCATCAGGAAGACTCTGCTTTTATGGTGAATTTGACTCCGAGTCAGACTGACGTTATTTATGCAGCAATCGGACCTTCAGCCTCACGCTGTGACAACTCTCTTTACAGCCCTGTATACGACTCTGCTTTTTGTATTCTCGGCTGTCAAAACGTCAGCTTCGCTTACGATTGGAAGTCTCAGAAATATAATTTTGAAATCAAAGAAAAATCCGAGGGCATCACTGAAAGAGTTTTGTTCACGGTTAAAGAAAACGTTCTTGCAGAGAAATACGATGTTGATTTCAAGCCATTAAAAGCACGCTCGGGCTATAACTCTGCTCCTGCGGGCTGGATGACGTGGTATGCCGTTCAATTTGATGCTTCGGAAGAAGCTGTTTTGAGAAATACCCGATTTCAGCAAGAGGTGCTTAAGGACTTCGGTGCCGATACAATTTGGGTAGATTGGGAATGGTGTCACAAGGCTTATGAAAAGGAACGCTTTGACGGAGTCAATAATTTCAATCCCGATCCTGATAAATATCCTAACGGGCTCAAGTACGTAGCCGATAAAATCAAGGAAGCAGGCTTCAAGCCTGCTCTATGGATTGGCTTTGTCAGTGACGTCGGGCTCACTGAATATGAAAAGGCTCACCCTGAAATCAGCCTGACTCACAAAGAATATTGGTGTGGCTCGTATTTTTACGATGCCTCAAGTGATGAGTATATCAACGGATTTCTTACTAAAGCAATAAAACAGGTTAAGTCATGGGGCTTTGATGCTATAAAGTTTGATACGCTTCCCGAGTTCATTGATACTCACGAGGTATATCACTCAGATATGCATAACCCCGATATGACAACCTATCAGGCTTACAGAAGGGTAGTTGAAAAGGCAAGAGAGGAATTTGGTGACGATTTCTTTATGCTTTCGTGTGGAGGCTCAAAAGAAGTAACGTTATGGGGTGTTGGAGTATTCGATTCGTCGAGAATAGGTCCAGACGTCTTTACGTGGGATAAATTCTTAATTAATCTTGACCTTCTACGTGAGCTTTATCCGTTACATAATATCGCAATTCTCAATGACGTTGACAATCTCATTCTTCGTGACGAGTACAGCAACTTCGAGCAGGCAGTATCGAGGGCCAGCCTTGTTTCACTTTTAGGACTCCCTGTAAATCTTGGTGACGACCTTCCTTTGCTTTCCGACAAAAAGCTTGATATTATAAAGAGAATTCTCCCTGCAATGAAGGTTCATCCAACCGATTTTAATAATGCTAGAGCAAACGGTGAGTCTCAGACTATTTGTCTTAAGGTAGAAGCTCCGTTCGAAAGCTACACTCTTGTCGGTGTTATGAACCTAACGGACAAGAAAATTTCTAAAGAAATCAATATTACAAAGGACCTCAGACTCTTTTCAAGCGAGTATCTTGTTTACGATTTCTTTGCAGACAGCTTTATTGGAGAGACCGATGATAGTATTTCTATTGATATTGCACCTTATGATACGAAGGTACTCTCAATTCGCAAAAAGGCAATGAGACCTCAGCTACTCAGCACGTCAAGACATATTACTCAGGGTGTTGCAGAAATCAAAAATATGAGTTGGGAAAATAACACCCTCTCTATCATCTCAACACTTGTTAATAACGACCCATATACAATAACACTTTTCGTACCGAGTGGATTTGAGCTTGAAAACTTCGATGCAGAAAATATGACGCTTGAAAATAACATTTTAAGATTTACAATAGTTCCGAGTGAAAATGGCGAATTTGAATTCGTATTCAAGTTCAAGGAGGTGTGAGAATATGTCAAAGTACTACGTCAGCTACAAAAATTATCTCGTAACCTTTGATAAGAATACCTTTTCTCTCGTTTTTACTCATACTCCTACTAATTCTAAATCACAATTGATAATTGACGGCTTGTGGCAGAGTGATAAGCAGATATATAAAATTACCGATTATACTGCTTGTGAAGTAAAAAACGAATTATCAAGAGGAGAGCACAGACTTCTTATTTCCTTTGACTCTGCAGACGAAAATCTGCCAAAGTGTGACCTCACAATTTCACTTAATAATCACGGCGCTCGTATATTTATCGATAAAATTGGTAACTATACAATAAGGCTTGTTGGTAGTGTGGAACATGGTGGACAGGATTGTTTTGCCGTCAATACCAAGGATACAACCACAGAGGTCATTCGTGCAGGAATAGGCCCTACAGCCTCTAAGTATGATAACGCTCTCTACAATCCACAAAACGATACTGCTTTTGTTATAAATGGCAACAATGTAGAATTTTTCTACAATTGGACGGAGGAAAAGTACAATTGTAAAGTTCAACTTGATAGCAAAGGCGTTGACTTGTTTATCAAAAAACACCTTCTTGCAAAAAAGTATTCTATAGACTTCAAGCCGCTTAAAAAACGTCCTCATTACGACGCGCCTCCTTCTGGTTGGATGACTTGGTACTCGGTAAAATTCGACGCATCAGAGGAGGCAGTACTTCGAAATACAAAGTTTCAGCAGGAGGTACTTTCAGAATTTGGTGCGAATACAATTTGGGTCGATTGGGAATGGTGTCATCAGGCTTATGAGGCAGAGAGATTTGACGGTGTAGATAACTTCAATCCCGACCCCAAAAAATATCCCAACGGGCTTAAGTACGTTGCTGATAAAATCAAGGAAGCAGGCTTCATTCCTGCCCTTTGGATTGGCTTTACCAACGATATCGGACTAACCGAATATGAAAAAGAGCATCCCGAAATCAGCCTTTCACATCATTATACTTGGAGTGGAACGTATTATTACGATATTTCTCATCCCGAGTACCTCAACGGTTTTTTGACAAAAGCGCTCAGACAGGTCAAGGATTGGGGCTACAAGGTGGTCAAATATGACACCCTGCCTAATTGCATTGACGCAGTAGAGGTGTATCACGGCAATATGTTCAATCCCGACCTGACTACCTTCCAGGCATACAGAGGTATGATAGAAAAAACCAGACAAGAGCTTGGCGAGGATTTTTATATGCTCTCGTGTGGTGGCTCAAGAGATGTTGTTCTTTGGGGTGTTGGTGTTTTTGATGCTGCCAGAGTGGGTCCCGACCTCTTTACGTGGGCAGGCTTTGTAGAGAATATAAATCGAGTAAGAAACTTTTATCCACTTCACAATATTGCCATTATCAACGATGCCGACAACGTTGTTCTCCGTGATGAGTACAGCACATACGAGCAAGCAGTATCAAGAATAAGCTTTGTGTCGCTTCTCGGATTACCGTTGACTCTTGGCGACGACCTTCCTTTGCTTCAAAGCGAAAAGCTTGACCTTATCAAGCGTGCTTTACCCGTAATCAAGACTCATCCGACGGATTTCAATAATGCAATATGTGACGGTAAAACTCAAACTATATGTCTTGATATAGCTACCCCTTTTGAAAGCTACTCTATTGTCGGGGTTATAAATCTCACAGAGGATCAGAAAATCAGAGACTTGAGCCTTTCGGAGACTCTCAGATTGCACGACGGTGAATATCTCTTGTTTGAGTATTTCAGTTCCGAATTTTTGGGAATAGTTGACTCTCGCATTGAGGTAAAAGTAGATGCCTTTGATACAAAAATTATATGCTTGCGCAAAAAGTTAACGAGACCTCAGCTGCTCAGTACGTCAAGACATATAACTCAGGGTGCTGCAGAAATCAAAGAAATGTGCTGGGATGATAATACCCTTTCTATTACTTCAACATTAGTAAAAAACGACCCGTATACGCTATCACTCTTTGTTCCCGACGAATATGAACTCGTCGCAGATGATGAAAGCTTCTTGCTTGAGAATAACGTTCTCAGATATACATATATTCCTATCGAAACAAAGGAATATACATTTAATTTCACTTTCAAAACCAAGGAGAAAAAGTGATAAATTCTATTATTACGACAGTAAATAATGCATTATACGGCTATGTTCTTATTGTGATTTTGTTATTCAGTGGCATATATTTCACAATAAGGACAAGGTTTGTCCAGTTCAGACTTTTTCCAACACAACTAAAGCTTGTTACAGAAAAGGATGGTGCACCAAACGGTGTATCGTCCTTTCAAGCGCTTATGGTTTCTACAGCTTCAAGAGTAGGAACGGGCAATATTATCGGTATTTCAACGGCAATCTGTCTTGGTGGATACGGCTCGATTTTCTGGATGTGGATTATCGCATTAATCGGTAGCTCGTCAGCCTTCATCGAAAGCACACTTGCCCAAATATATAAGCGAAAAACAAATAACGGCTTTTCGGGTGGCCCTGCATATTATATCGAAGTAATAACAAGGTCAAGATGGCTGTCTGTGGTTTTCTCTGTCTTTATGATTTTAACCTATGCAGTTGGATTTAATATGCTTGCGTCCTACAATATCCAATCCACTTTTTCATCATACAGCTTTTACACACCGACTACACGTGTCATTATTGGTGGCGTGCTTGCTGTTTTGGTCGCAATCTGCTTGTTTGGTGGTGCAAAGAGGATCGTAAAGGTAACAGGCGTTCTTGTTCCTATTATGGGAATTCTGTATGTTTTGATCGCAATTATCGTTGTAATTCTCAACGTGTCCGAGTTGCCGAATATTTTTGTAAAAATTTTCGGGAATGCATTTGATTTTGAGGCGATTTTCGGAGGATTTAGTGGCTCTTGTTTGATGTATGGGATTAAGAGAGGACTGTTCAGTAATGAAGCAGGTGTTGGCTCAGCGCCAAACGCTTCTGCAACAGCAGACGTTTCGCACCCCGTAAAGCAAGGATTAGTTCAGGTTCTTTCGGTATTTATTGATACTATACTCGTTTCTTCTGCAACGGCTTTTATGTGTCTGTCCTCGGGCGTACAGCCAACTGCTCAGCTTTCCGGCGCCGGATACGTACAGGCGTCAATGTCCGAAACGCTTGGTGACTTTGGCGTTTTATTTATCTGTGTTGCAATGGCTTTGTTTGGATTTACAACACTTTTGGGAAACCTGTATTACGTGGAACAGGGAATTATTTATATTCTGAAAAAGCTTCCCTCCAAAATCCTTTTTAAGTTTTTTTATATTGTTGCTTCTGTCTTGATTTTCGCAGGTTCGTTACTGTCAGCCGACCTACTTTGGAATTTGGCTGATTTACTGATGGGCGCAATGACCTTAATTAATATCCCGATAATTTTACTTTTGGGCAGAGTAGCACTTAGTGCTTTAAGGGATTTTGAAGAGAAGAAAAACAATAATTTGGAAATTACCTTTAAGTTAAGAGAAATTGACATTGAATACGACCATAACGTTTGGAAATAATATTTTAAGGCGTCGATTATAACATCGGCGCCTTTTTGTCAACTGTTGGTTGCTAAAAAAATATATTTGGGTTGGTTGATATTATTTGCACATTATGTATAATATAATTATAAAAAAGATTAAGGGGTGCTTATATGACAATTGGAGAAAAGATAATGAAGCTTCGGTTGAAGAAGGGAATCTCTCAGGAAGAGCTTGCCGAAACTATATGCGTATCAAGACAGTCTGTTTCAAAATGGGAGATGGGACAGTCTTTGCCACAGATTGATAAAATAATTCAACTTTCGCAGCTTTTTTCGGTATCAACCGATGAGCTTTTGAAGGATGAGTATACGATAAAAAACAACACGAAAAATAAATACTTTGGCACAGACGGCTTCAGAGGTGAATCAAACGTTTCGCTCACCTCTATGCACGCATATAAAATCGGCAGATTTTTAGGCTGGTACTATTCGAGAAACAAGCTCAATTCACGTGCCAGAATTGTTGTTGGAAAGGATACGAGGCGTTCAAGCTATATGCTCGAGTATTCGCTTGTTGCAGGTATAACAGCATCTGGCGCCGATGCTTTTATGCTACACGTAACTACAACGCCGAGTGTTTCCTACGTTACAAGACAAGATGAGTTTGACTGTGGCGTAATGATTACTGCTTCTCACAACCCATATTATGATAACGGAATTAAAATTATCAATAAATACGGAGAAAAGCTTGACGATACTATTACGTCTCAAATAGAGGCTTATCTTGATAACGACCTTGATTCTCTTGGTGTAAGCACAATTGATTTGCCCTTTGCACTTCGTGAAAAAATCGGCAGCATAACCGATTATGTGGCTGGCAGAAACAGGTATCTTGGATATCTCATTTCCATTGCTTCAAATTCGTATAAAAAATTCAGAATAGGAATTGATTCTGCCAACGGCGCTTCGTGGATGATAGCTAAGTCTGTTTTTGGCGCACTTGGTGCTTCTTGTGTAGTTATAGGCGACCAACCTGATGGACTTAACGTAAATTTGAACTGTGGCTCTACCTGTATTGAGAGACTTTCTGCGTTAGTTAAGGAGCATCGTCTTGATATGGGATTTGCATTTGACGGTGATGCCGACAGATGCATTGCAGTTGACGAAAACGGTGTTGTGGTTGACGGTGACAAAATTCTGTATATTCTTGCACGGCGCTTTATTGAACGTGGTATGCTTGAAGGAAACACCGTTGTCGCAACCGTTATGTCAAACAGTGGTCTTGAGACTGCGCTAAATGAGCTTGGCGCAAAAATCTTCAGGACGTCTGTCGGAGATAGATTTGTTTATGAATGTATGCAGGAAAACGACTATTCGCTGGGAGGCGAGAAATCGGGTCACATAATTATTAAAAAATATGCCACTACGGGTGACGGAATTTTGACTGCAATAATGCTCACCGAAGAAATGTGCGACAGAAAAATGACACTCTCTCAGCTTGCCTCGGGAATAAAGCTTTATCCCCAGTATACCAAAAACCTTTCGGTTGAAAGAAAAGAAGAAGCAGTAAATGACCAAAAAGTATTGTCAGTCCTTGGTGATATAGAAAAAGAAATCAACGGACAGGGAAGAATTTTGCTCAGAAAAAGCGGAACCGAAAGGGTTGTCAGAATAATGGTTGAATGTGGGAGTCCTGATCTGTGTCAGGAGTATGCAGAACGCCTTTCAAAAGCTATAGAGGATGGAGGTTATGTAATTGAATAATACGTTTGATTTGTTTGAAATAGAGCTTGATTATATCAAGGGACTCTTTGAAGGCATTATCTATCCATGGAACGTTTTGCCAAGGCTTGGTGATTATATTCTCGGTATCGATAAAAGTGAGTTTTGCGAAATTTCTGAGGGTGTGTTTGTCGGAAAGGATGTTAAAATTCATCCTTCTGCAGTAATTATCGGACCTGCAATAATTGGAGATGAGACAGAAATACGCCCAAATGCTTACATAAGAGGAAACGTAATTATCGGCAAGAGATGTGTGATTGGAAATTCAACTGAAATCAAAAATTCTGTTTTGATGAATTCGGTACAAGCACCTCACTATAATTACATAGGTGATTCTATACTTGGTAACAATACCCACCTTGGTGCAGGAACAGTCTGCTCAAATTTGAAATCCGATAAAACGAAGGTAGTCGTACGTGCCGAGGTAAATATAGAAACGTCGCTCAGAAAGCTTGGCGCAATACTCGGTGACAATGCCGAAGTCGGTTGTAACTGTGTGCTAAACCCCGGAACAGTAGTAGGAAAGGGAACACGCGTTTATCCTCTTACCTCGGTAAGAGGGGTGATAGAGGAAAATTCAATAGTAAAATCAATGTCAGATATAGTTAAAAGAGTGCAATAAAGCACTCTTTTAACTATAATTTTTTATTTCATTTTTTATACTTGTAGGTCTGTCGTGACCCGGATAAACGGTTAAATCAGGGGCAAGAGTCAGAATTTTCTTTATTGAATTCATCAACTCATAATAGTCTCCTGACGGCAGGTCAAAGCGACCGTAGGTATTATAAAATATTGTGTCACCACTAAAGATTAAATCATCTGCTACAAAAACGCATGAGCCCTTGGAATGACCGGGAGTGTGATAAACTCTCAAGCCCTCTTCCTCGAGTGGTAAATAGTCGCCGTCAGAAAAATAGGCGTCGGCCGGCATCAGGGTTATAGCTTCGCCAAGCATCATAGCTGAACAGTTGAGAGTGGCAGAGGTGAGCATTTCAGCATCGTCTGAGTGAATATATAACGGAATTTTGAATTCGTTTCTAAGTTCGTCTGCTGCTGCTATGTGGTCGAAATGACCGTGTGTCAGTAAAATTGCAATCGGCTTAAGCGAATGTTTTTTTATTTCTATAATTATAGAATCAGCCTCAGAAGCCGGATCGATAATATAACATTTTCCACCATCTTTTTCGTATGCTATATAACAGTTTGTCATAATTGGGGGGAGCGATAAAGTAATAATTTTCATTTTTTCACCTC